>NZ_CP095855.1:7715000-8015000 GCF_023100805.1 Chitinophaga filiformis | reverse complement strand
TCAGCAACTGGAAAAAGTCGACATGTACCTGCTGGATCTGCAGTTTTGCCTGTTCGAAATCATTATCCAGGATCATTTCTTCTTTCAGGATCTTCTTTATATTTACTTCATCCCCGCCGGCTAGTTTATCTTTCAGATTGTATAACATCTGGTTTTTATGTTCCAGCTGCAGCGCATTGGCCATGACTTCTTTTTTGAGCTGTTGTTGCTGTACTTCCAGCAGTTGTTGCTCTGCCTTCAGTCTTGCCTGTTCCTCCTTTTCAAGTTTCAGTTGTAGCTCGGAATCCTGCTTTTCCAGTTCCAGTTGTTTTTCGCGTTGTAGTGAGTAGCGTAAGCGGAAATGATAGGACCGGAACAAAAAGAACAGGAGCAGGCTGGAGGCGATAGCGATACAGGTATATAAGAAGTTCTTTTGTTGCTGGCTTTTTTCCCGTTCTTTCAGGAAGCGTAGTTCATTATTGGCCTTTTCGGTTTGATATTCTATTTCAAGCTTCTGGGCCTTTAACGCTTTTTGCTGGTCAAAATTTTTGCTGCTATATTCATTTACAAGCTGCTGAAACTTAAGTGCATTTTTGTAATCCCTTTGTCCTTCATAGAAGGCGGCCAGGCCTTTGGTCACGTTGATCATTGTATAATAATAGGGCGACTGTTGGGTCAGCATCACCTCATATGCTTCCAGCAGATAATGTTCCACTTCCCGGTCCTTGCCGTCCCGCCTTGCATATTCACTCAGGATACCAAGGCTACTTGCAATGACTTCCTGGCTATTGGGGGCATCTCTTAAAACTGCCCGGGCGGTATTGGCATAATATATACCCTGTGCCTTGCTGTCGGTGGGACTGGCAAACCGCTGATAGTAGCTGGCAATATTAATACAGGTGATCGCGTAAGCGTAATTATTAAGCTGGCCCGGGTAGCGGGTGTAAAGTTGCTCTGATTTATTAAGGAAGTACAGGATGCTGTCGAGCGCTTCCTGTTGATGATGCGCTTCATATTTATATTCATATGCCGTTGACATTGCATTATAGCAATTGCTCAGCAGCGTATAGTCAGTGGTATTCAGGGCATTTTCTGTGGCGAGGGAGGCATAATGATAGGCTTGATCGCCATTATTCCAGTTCGAATTAACTGCATACAACTGATAATAAACCTTGGCGGCGATATATGGGTCGTGTTGTTTCTCCAGCGAGGTCAGCGCCATCTGGCAATACTTCAGGACAGTTTCCGGATGCTCAAGTACTTTAAAAAGCAGGGCTTGTCCGTAATAGGCATAGGCCAGGGCAACCGGGGCATTGGCCTTATTGGCTGTCAGAACTAAAGTATCACTGAGTGGTTTGATATTGCTAAGTTCCTGTGCACTGATCCTGCTATTCAATAGTACAAGATAAGCTTTGGTAGCTTCGGTATAATTTTTAATGCCCGAGGATAGCGATATACTCTTCCGGGCGGTATTTATGGCCTTCGCATACTCTTTATTGACCCGGTAAAACTCTGCCAGCCGGTTTAACAATACTGCTTTCTCCTGCCCGCTTATTTGTGGATGGTCAATAACTGATTGTAGGCTATCAGACAACCTGGTTTGTGCAAAACTGCCTAAACAGGTGAGGCAGATGAATATCGACAATAAGGATTTCATACTACCAATTTACTGTAAATCAATAAGACGGCAGATAAAACTATTGAAGGAAATGCGCTTTGTGATATGCGTAATCGTCTGTTTAATAAATAATTAAGGAAATCTGTAGTCGTATTGTAGACACCTTTACGCAGGGAAGTAGATGCTTCGTAGCCGCGTCAGGTTTGCTGTTGAGCAGATGTCAGTTCACCTTTGTACCGGTAATAACGCCACACGTAACCATTTAAACATGAACACAAAAACACTATCTATTCTCTCCTATGTAACATTGATCGGCTGGGCAGTTGCTTATTTTTCCGGTAAAGACAGGGCAGACAAGCTGCTAAAATATCATTTACGGCAGTCGTTGGGACTGGCCATTGTCAGTGTGCTTTTCAGCATTGTGTTAAACATTATTGCAGGTATTATTCCTGCGCTTTCCTTTTTGAGCCTGCTTAGCCTTGTGATCACCATCTTCTGGGTGCTGGGCATCATCAACGCGGTTAACGGGGCGCTGAAGCCCGTTCCTGTTTTTGGAAAAATATTCGAGGACAAATTCTCTTTTATCGGGTAAATGACACTTTAACCGAGGAGACAGTATTAGGGCACATGATAAAAATAGCATTATGAATAAAGCGGACCTGGGTAAGATCTTTTGGCTTTTGTACACACTCGGTTTTACAATTGCACTACCGACTTTTCTTTACTATACAACCGGCAGTGCAGATGAACCACCACAGGAGAGCGCTACGGTTGCCTTTTTTTACCTGGGTCTCGGTATTCTCAGTTGGCTGATCGCTATCGGGATGTATAGCCGTTTTTTCATAAAGCTGGTATTTACAGACAAATATCGTTTGGAGAAAACGGCCCGGGAAGGCACTACAATTGTGGCAAAGATTGTCCGGAAGGTGAAGCGGGGCGCTATTCGCGACGCTGTTACGCTCGATCTCAGGCTTGCATTCCGGAACCTTGCCGGTACTGAGGTGGAAGTACCCTACGAGTTGAATGATGGCAGGCCCTTTGAAAAACGTTATGAAGTGGGTAATACTATTGCAATGAGTGTTAGCTTCAATGGGAGGGATATAACGTTTGTTCCGAAAACACTGCAGGTATCGCGTAATAAGGGGATTGTATTATTCTATTCACTCATTTTTTTAATCCTCCTGATGGCTGCTATTGTTTACCCCGTTTTTTCATATGCGCAGGAGAGTGAGGGGGCCGGTTGGCGTTTTTTAAGGCTTTCGCATCCCTGGATCTCGGTACCGCTGATAAATATCGGCATTGTTCTGTTCCTGAGAGTACTGCTTGGATTTATCAGCAAAGCATCCGGCGATACAGCCCAACCGCTACGCATGGTCATGTATGGCCTTAAGACTACAGGTATCATCCAGAACTACGAACAAACGGGCATGTATATTAATGAGCAGCCGCAGGTACAATTTGAAATCGAATATACAGACCACCAGGGTGTCATGCACGCAACTGTTTATAAAAAGATCGTCTCACTGCTGGATGTTCATAAACTGGACAAAGGTCCTAAAGAGATCATGTTTCTACCTGATGAACCTGAAAACATTGTGTTTTATGAAGAGCTCACCTTATAATACGTTTATTGTTCTACTGACTTTTTTGTTGATAACATCATGTAAAGAGGCCCGTAAAAGTATTGATGAAACTTTACATCCTGTACCGCGCAATAAAACAAAAGCAGGTGACAGCGATGCAATGGGGACCAGCAATGCATCTTCATCTACTATTTTCTCATCATCTACCGCTTTTTCGGCAGTCCAGGCGGAACAGGGCTTTAAAAGCATTTTCGACGATGCCGCCCTGTTAGACAGTATTCAGCAGGAGTTATATAATATGCCTGGTTTTAAAGGAAAGAGACTATTCTTTATGGCAGGCCTTTATTTTTATGACTACCGGGGAGGTATGATATCTGTCGATCTGCAGGATCCGGACAATCCTGACAATATCGACACCTACACCTATAGTAATGGGGCATGGGAAAGACAGCGGCCGGTGAAGATTACAGGTAGCCGGCATTTTCCGCTCCAGATGTTGCTGATGCCGCTGGATGAAATAAAGTTCAGTACGGCAAAAAAGGTCTACGATATAGGAGTGGAAAGATCAAAAACGATTGAGGGCGCCAAACCTATACAGCATGTTTACTTTAGTCATATCAAGGCTGTACATGTAAAGGAATGGTATATCATGATACAGGGTAACAGGCGCGATTATCGCCTCACGTTCGACGTGAACGGGAATTTACGGGGTGGATCTTGACATTTAACTACTAAAGCTATATGTTTGTACATACAACCACGTTGAATGTACAGACATATATATACTTTAGCACTCATCGTCTTTCTTAGTTCCTGCGTAAGCCAGCGGGAAAACCTGTTGCAATATGCAGATCCTGGCATCGGGACTGCGCATAGTCGCTGGTTCTTTTACACACCTGCTGCCTTGCCGCACGGCATGGCAAAATTAGCTCCCTCCACGAACGGGCACTATGGTAACCCCAGTGGCTGGGAGGCTGTTGGTTATGATACCAGGCACCGGTCAATAGAAGGATTCGCTCATTTTCATGAATGGCAGGTGGGGGGCGTTGTGGTGATGCCTGCAACGGGGCGTCGGCTCTTGACACCCGGAACCCTGGAGGACGCCGAAAAAGGGATCAAAAACGGTTATCGATCCTTGTTCGGGCATAAAAACGAAGTTGCCCAACCGGGATATTACAAAGTAAAACTAGAAGATTATAACATCGTAGCTGAGCTTACTGCGACCGAACGGGTGGGTTTCCACAGATATACTTTCCCCGCCAGCACAGATTCCCGGATCATACTGGATATTGGCAATAAGCAGGGGGAAAGCGGCGAGGTGCTGGATGCTGCTGTAAGCATGACTGATGAGACGCATTTTGAAGGCTTTGTAACCACCTACCCGGCATACATTAAAAAATACGACCCGGAAGGCAGGGTAAGCATGTATTTTTATGGAGAGATCAGCAAGCAACCTGCATCCGTAGGGGCATTCAATGCCAGCGAGGTGAAAGAAAACACTACTGAAAGTAAAGGTAAGGGAGCTGGTTTGTTCCTTGAATTCTCCACCACAAATCAGGAAGTTGTCGAACTGAAAATAGGCCTCTCGTATTCGTCTACGTTAAACGCGAAGAAAAACCTTGAAGCAGAAAAGGCAGGTCTTGACTTCACAAAGGCCCGAAAACGTGCGCAACAGATCTGGCAACGGGAACTGGGCAAGCTTTCTGTAAGCGGTCCGGATGCAAAGGATAAGACCAAGTTTTACACGGGATTGTATCATGCATTGTTAGGCCGGGGTATTATTAACGATGCCGGACAACCCAATCTTTATAACACCGATGCCATCTGGGGAGCATTCTGGAACCTGACGCAGCTCTGGGCGCTTGCTTATCCTGAGCATTATAATGATTACGTCCGTTCACAGCTCGACATTTATCAAAAAAGGGGTTGGTTTGCCGACGGCGTCTCCAATGGCCATTTCACTTCCGGAGTCGGTACCAATTTCGTAGGACTGGCAATAGCTGCCGCTTATCAATGCGGTATCCGCGACTATGATACTGAGCTGGCGTACAAGGCCATAAAAGCAAACGAAATAGATGGGCGTAACAGGCCGGATGGAGCGGGTAAACTGGATGTTGAAGCCTTTAACAAGTACGGTTACTCGCCTTTTCTTGCGGAGGATAGAACAGATGCCACCGGATCAAGGTTTTCAGCATCGCATACTTTGGAATACAGTTACAGCGCATTTGCTGCTGCGCAAATGGCCAAGGCGATGGGGAAAACAGCTGATTATGATTATTTCATTAACAGGTCCAATGGGTGGAAAATGCTTTTCAACCCCGAATCGAAGCTGATACAACCCAAGACTGCTGATGGCAGGTTCATTGATAAATTTGATCCGCTGGAGCCCTGGCGGGGTTTCCAGGAAGGGAATGCGGTCCAGTATACATTCTACGTACCGCAAAATCCTGCCGGCCTTATTGCCGCAATGGGTAAAGATGAGTTTAACTCACGCCTGGACAACATCTTCAATACCGCCCGGGAGAATAGTTTTGGTGGAGGTAAGACGATCGATGCATTCGCCGGTATAAAAGCAAATTACAATCATGGTAATCAGCCTAACCTGCACGTCAGCTGGTTGTTTAACTATTCCGGCAAGCCCTGGCTCACACAAAAATGGACGCGTGCTATCTGCGATGAGTTTTACGGCACAGAAAGCATCCATGGTTATGGATATGGGCAGGATGAAGATCAGGGCCAGCTTGGCTCCTGGTATGTAATGGCCTCCCTGGGATTGTTTGACGTCAAAGGACTTACCGACCAGCGGCCGGTTATACAATTGGGTAGTCCACTGTTTGACCGCGCAGATATCAAACTGGGCAATGGCAGAACGCTTCACATCATTACACAAAACAACAGCAAGGAGAATATTTATGTACAGGAGGCAAGCTTCAACGGTAAGCCGCTTGATAATGCCTGGCTGTACCGGGACGAACTAATGAAAGGAGGGAAGCTGCTGATGAAAATGGGCAATGTACCGAATGAGAAATGGGGAAGCCAGACGCCACCGCCCTCGGTACAATAGATACATGCTTAGCGCCAGCCAGGTCTTACTGGGTAAAATGAAGAAGACGCGATCAATCGCGTCTTCTTCATTTTACCCAGCTGTGTTGCATATCTATTTGTATGTTTACCTTTCTGCAGGCATACTATTTTTTCTCCGGAACAAGGAATGGTGTTCCTTTTGCCCCAAGAAAGAATACCAACAGTTTGGCCTCTTTTGTCTTGCTTGGATTTTTGGTTTCACTATGCAGGCCATTGGGTTCTTCCCAGAAAGTATCTCCAGCCTTGTAGACATACTTCTTGCCTTCAAATGTAGATTCTATTTCGCCTTCCAGCACATAGCCAATTGTTGCCTGTGGATGCCTGTGGGCGCCAGCTACCTCACCCGGAGCAAAATTTACCAGTACTACCTTAGCTTCTTGTCCCTTAACATCCGGTAAGGAAGTGATCTCTCTCTGAAAAAGCACTTTAGGTTTGTGTTTGCTTACCTCATCATGTGTTGAATGTTGGGCCTTTGTGTTAACTGCAAATGCTGTAGACAATACCACAAGCACAAATGCAAATTTTTTCATAATGACTATTTTTAAATTATGGGATACATCTGCCGCCAGATCCTTCCTTGTAAGAAGGAATGATAGCTTGCAGAAATACTTTCTTTCCAAGTTGGTGGTATGGGCATTACGTAAGAAGCGCCTACTACGTCATGCACAAGACAGAAACCTGCCAGTGTAGATACTGACATCTAAACGAAGTTTGAACGGCCGTATCATACATTGATGTTTTCTGTGTCAAAGGTCCATTGGAAAATAATCTATCTACTTAAACTGGTTTAAGAAAGCAGCGTCGGGGTTTCAAAATGACTAACCACTAACCTGTAAAACGTAAGCTTTATTGCGGTTTATGGTTGAACAGGGAGACCTGAAACAAATGAAAACCCGGCCTTTTGAGGCTATTCTCAAAAAGCCGGGTGCTGTGTTCCGGATTGTCCGAATGTTGAAAAGATTATTCAGGAATTTTAAACCGCCATCTCTGCGATTGGTGTTTCTTTATTGATTGGTGGAAGTTTTACGCCAAGATATCCGGCGTAAACGAAAAGCTGATGTTGTATACCTGCCTGCTGCAGCCAGGAATCGATGTTATTGGCTTTGAATTTCAAATCGAGGTCAGCGGTAAATTTAACATAGTTTCTCTTTGGTTGCTGGTAATCAAAGGGCATGAATAGTTCAGCCAATATCAGATAAACCTCTTGCAACGTCGCCTGCTGATCTTTAAATTTTACGATGACATTAGCCGCGTCCGGCGTATTCGGCTCGTAGAATTTGCTGGTATCAGCGAGGCCTTGTGCAACTGGAAAGTTGGGAACCGCGTCATTGGTATTCTGATAATGATACGCTACATAAACTTTGCTGTCCAGATCGTCAACGAAGTCGCTGTTGCCAGACGCCGGTGCAGCAAAGGTGAAGAGAGATACATTATCCGCAGGTATCGATTTTTGTCTAAGGGTTTCTACGTAATAAGAAGCATAGACATTAGCGATATTACCGCCCAGGCTATGACCTGTAATGATTAATTGTTTACCTCTGCCGACGGCTTTGGCAAGCAGGAAATCAAGAAGCGATTCGCCGGCTCCCAGCGCATTCTTTGCCATCAGCATACTTGTGAATGCAACGTAAGCGCCAGCGCTGACACAAGGCATTTTTTTAGCGCTGGCAAAAGGCCAATACGCCAAGGCTTCATCCAGGTCTTCGATGATCCAGTCAACAAAGCCATCCCAGTCAGAATAAAATTTATCTGCTGCAACAGAGCCTCTGGTGGTCAATACATAAACATCTTCTGTGGTGTTTGTCGCTACAAATGAGTAATTGGGGTCGGTAGTCTGGCCACTGCTCCAGACTATTTTCCAGCCGGGTACGAGATTACCGATGTTCTGAACGGGGTGATGATCGGCGGCTACATTACAAAGCTGTACGGCAATCAGCGCGCTTTGAAGCGGATTCATTGTGGTTTGTGATTCCATGGGATTATGGTATTTTGAGTGTAAAATTAATAGGGCTACAATTGATTCACATGACTCGTTCTGTCTGAAAATGAGGATATTAAGTTAGTGTAATTATTTGGATTGCAAAAAAATATGTTGGTTTATTTTGGAGGTGTTGGTGTTTTTGCGGGTAGAATAAATTTCAGGTTCATCCCATCTGTTAGTTAACTTTGAAACCTGGTCCTATATTATGAGATATTTTGGAATAGAAGTTTTTGATGGAAAAGTATATAAAGATTTTCCTCTTGAGGAAAACGTGCCACTATCATCCCAACGCGGCATTCTGGTGGGCGATATCTGGTTATTAATGTATAAAGACCGTGCTTTTAACTTTTACATTTCAATTGACTGGATAGGGAATGCATGGGAACAAATCAGACATCCTGATAATTTCTTTAAAGTTGCGGTGACAGGCGGAAGAGAGACCCAGTATAGAGTATATCATATAGCATTTGTAAGGCCCGATCTTAAAAAGTTGAAAGTCGCTATGCAGAAGGCAGTTGATCTCGTTCAACATATGAGAAGTTTGAGCGAAGAGGAAATTGATGCATTGCCGCCGATGGAAGCGCTGATTGAATTCATCCAGGAAAAATTCCCGCAGTATGACATTACAGAGAATACGATGTTATTTGATGATTTGAATATTAGCGGAGAAGAAGCATACGAATTCTTGTTCGATGTATCCCGTCGTTTTAAGTTCTCATTCGCAGGCATTGATCTTCGCATCTTTTCTCTTTCAAAAGAAGCACTAAGGGAACATTTCGAGCTTAGTGAGGACGAATTGTTTCGAAACGATAATGAACCTGTTACCCGATTTACGGTGAAGCATTTATATGCGGTTATGCAAAACGGTGATTGGTTTGATCCTGCGGATGTCTAAGCTGACTAATTGCTTAAAAGAAAGGTGGAATGCAAACCCAAAAAGCTGGAACAAACTGAATATTATACTAACTTAGATATTATTCTAGTGAAGTAAGAGTAGACTATGTAAGCCTTCCCCGCATCAAAATAGTGCCGGAGGTTTTATCGCGTTTAATTTTCCGCTTAGCCGCTACAAACGGAAATAATTGACCAATTTAAATTTTGTAACCTAAAGTTAACTGATCATGAAGCCTAAACTAATTTTATCATTCTTGCTTTTAGCCACTTGTTTTGCTGCATTTGGTCAGCAAAGGCAATCCTCAAAACACGATAGTACTGTTATTGAAAAAGGCTTGGTTAAGATATCCATTATGTACCCTTATGCCGAGGGGAAAACCTTCAATATGGAGTATTATGAAACTAAGCATATGCCCATGGTTGCGGGTTTTCTAGGCACAAATCTGGTTAAATATACTATTGAAAAAGGGCTTTCAAGTGGTATTCCTAACCAACCCTTACCATTTATGGCTATAGGTACATTTTATGTAAAGAGCTTAACTGATTATCAGGCGGCTATTGCTCCAAACAGAGATGCGATCCGTGCAGATTTTGTAAACTATACGAATGCCATGCCGGTCATTTTGGTGAGTGAGGTAGTAAAGTACTACACAGGGAGATATTGACTTGAAATCGAAATTATGATTAGGCTTTATACGTGAAATGGCGTAAGGCAAACCATCTATGCGTATGGATAACGTCAATCAGCTATTGTTCTTGTCTGGAATGGAGCTTATAGCCGCTCCTTAAATCAAGAAATCATGAGTAAGACAGGGAAGGTATTTTACGGTAGCTTACTGGCTGGATTTATTACAGAATCAGATACTGGCTACCATTTCTCATATGATGCAGAGTATTTAGCTAAGGGATCAGCAAAACCAATAAGTCTGACCATGCCATTGAGAAAGGCGGCATATTATAGCACAACTTTGTTCGCTTTTTTTGATGGATTAATTCCAGAGGGATGGTTATTGGATATCGCTAAAGATCATTGGAAAGTTAAGGGCAATGATCGTTTTGAGTTATTATTATTAGCCTGTCGGGATGCCATTGGTGCAGTGAGTATTGAGCCTGAAAATGAAACTGAATAATATGCCTAATTGTTTATTTTGTTATAAAGAGGCTGCAAATCAGGAATACCACGCCAAATGTGCGAGACGTTTTTTTAATACGGAAGTTATACCAACGCTAAAGTTAGATGATCAACTGTTGGAAGATCTGGCAACCACGACTATCAATAAACATATAGCCGTAACGGGAGTCCAGCCTAAGGTACCCGTTACACTGGGAAAAAACAAAGGTGATGGCAGGCTCACAATCGAGGGACTATGGCAGGAATATATACTGAAGCCACAGCATAAGGAATTTCCCGCCATGCCTGAAACGGAAGATCTTACGATGCACCTTGCAGAACTTTTTGATATTACTGTATGTAGCCATACTTTGCTTAGGGTTACTAATGGTACACTTGTTTATATTGCAAGACGTTTTGACAGAGCAAAGGGTAAGAAGATTCATGTTGAGGATTTTTGTCAGCTGTCGGAGTTCCTAACGGAGAATAAGTATAAAGGATCTTATGAGAGATCTGGCAAATTGATACTGCAACATTGTACGAATCCGGGACTTGATGTTCTAAGATATTTTGAATTATTGGTCTTCTGTTATCTGACAGGAAACAATGATATGCACCTGAAGAACTTCTCTTTATTGCATTTGGAAAATGGCATTGCGTTGAGCCCCGCATACGATCTGTTGAATGTTAATCTCTTATATCCAAAGGATCAGGAAGAAATGGCATTATTACTCAACGGAAAAAAGAAAAATATCAAATTAAGGGATTTTGAGGCGCTTGCCGTAGTGCTTGCTATCCCCGAGAAAGTAAGATCTAATATTTACGAAAAGTTTAGGTCCCGTAATACAGCGGTGTTTGAAATGATCAATGCTTCTTTTTTGAGTGCCGAATTAAAAGAGAATTATTGGCAGATATGGAATAAGAAGCAGAAAATTTTTGAATAAGGAATGCTGCTGTTGAAATCATTAAATATAGGGATTCAGCTTTTATAATGCTCAAAGGAAAGTGTTAGATGTTGAGTTTTCTGTTACAGGGCCGCCAGGACATAAACATGTAAATCCCCGGGTTTTCAAGGTGACCGCCTGCAGGCGGTCACCTTGCTTTATAATGCCGTCTACACTGTTCCGGCACAAAAATGACTGCCCACTCTCAGGATGGCGGAAAATCGCGATTACCTGGTAGTTATTATGGTTGTTAGTGTTTACTTTTCCAATATATAGATTTTGTTATCATTATAGTCCCAAACAGTTTTATATTGGTCTAAGAATCTAAATCCAAAACATATGTAGTTTGACTCAGTAATTCGAATCGCGTTTCGAAATGGTGTAGTTTCTTCCATAGTCACTGGATATACGCCCTTCAGCGTTGTTCTGAAGATACCGTTGATCTCGATGCCATTTACATTGACCTGTTGGTCATTATGGCCGTCCGGTCCTATGTCGGTCAAGAGTCCGTTTGTGGTTAGGATTTTTTTAGCATTGTTTTCCAATTGTAGCATGCCATATTGACCGGTATCAAACGAACCAAGTAATTCAACATCCCCGATTTTAACGTGAACTAAAGGATGGTTGGGCAATCTCCTTGTCTCAAAATTAAGGATGCCCAGTACCTTTTCTCCCCTCAGGAAGTCTTTGGACGATTTGCGTAGTTCCGTGTTTTTATAAAAGGTAATTTTCCTTTTCAGATAATCAAGTTTAAAGATGTATCCAGCATAAAAGTCATGACCGATATAGCCAATACAGTCGGTGGTTATATTGTTCTGCAGGAAATCAAAATTGGCGCTTTTAATATTGAGCAGGTTCCGATAGGTCAAGTCATTAGGGAATCGGACTTCTGTTATGGTATCATTTGTATTCATAATAAATGACTGCCCGCTGCCCACGTTGCCCGTACCTGTCTTTTTACTGGCAGGTAGTTTCACAGCATTGTCGTTAATCTCAATGGCCGATTTAAGTCCTGTATCAAACATGAACTTTCCTTTTATTCCATTTACTGTAACGGATATAAAGGGAAAGGCATCAACCAGCGTAATTGGAAAGGATATTGTATCGCCTTGTAATATTGCAATATGCTCAAAAATTTGATTTTTATCTTGTTGTGCTACAGCATCGGATGCTATACAGTATAGCAACAGAATTGCGATAATCTTTTTCATTAGTTTTATTTATTCGTTGAGAATTTACGTCTGATCCTGCTTAACGAGGTATCTGTAATATTGAGGTAAGAAGCTATCTGTTTGAGTTGCGCATATTGAAACACCTCTTTGTTGTTGGCGATGAGATTTTCATATCGGGCTTCACCACTAAGATTAATTAGTTCCAGGGCTCTTTTCTTATACAATACATATTCTTTAGCCAACATCTTCACCCCATACTCCCTGAATTCCGGAATAGCCTGCAACAATAAATTCAGCTGTTCATAGCTGATTGCATAGCCTCTGCAATCAGCCAGCGCCTGTATATTCTCGGTGGATGGGGTTCTTAAATAAAAAGATGATACCTCAAATACTACGCTGTCTTTTTGGTAGAAAGCAGTAGTTATTTCTTTGCCATCTACATCGTGTGTAAAAGCTCTCATAAAACCACTCTGCAAGAAGAAATAGCGGTCGTTGACTTTTCCCGCCTTAAGAAAAAAATCGTTTTTCGAAAACGTAATTTCTTCAAAGTATTCAACCACGCCATTCAGGGTGCGGTCCGGGAACGGTAAATTTTTTATGATGTAGTTTTTTAATCCCTGTTTGTCCATTTTGTTTGTATTGACATTGTGATGCTGATTCTATCATGACAAGCCTCTGTAGCTGACACGTCCTGCCCATTATAGCTTCCATCCCAATTTAAAAGGTTTAATTGAGGCGACTAACTTTCCTTATCTGTCATATATCACATGGCGGATGGAGCGACAATTTAAAGAATAACTATAATTCATTACTTGCCCTAGGACAAGTATATCTCGTTTTATTACCACTTCCTTTGCATAATAATAAACAAAATATAGTCTTGCAAGGTCACAAGCTGCGGACCTGAGTTTACCATTGGTTAAGTCACAAGCACTATCGTAATAGTCAATGTAACATGGTGTTCGCAATGGCTTTTTTTTAATAAAAATAAAACTGTAATTATTAACAATGAAGAAAAAACTAAAGTTGATTCAACTTCTCGCTGTTGCTTTTGCGTTTATGTTAGCATCCTGCTCCAAAGATGATAAGCAGCCGCCTGCCGCCAGCAGTTATGTTCTTGTCCATGGAGCATGGCAGGCACCTTACGTATGGCAAACAGTGAAAAACAATCTTGAAAAAAAGGGGAATAAGGTGATTGTTATTGAATTGCCCGGCCATGGCGATGACCGGACGCTTCCCGCTGACATTACATTAAATGTTTATAGAGATAAAGTAATTAATACAATTTCTAAAATCGATGGGAAAGTTATTCTGGTAGGCCATAGTCTTGGCGGAATGGTGATTTCTTCAGTTGCGGAAGTAATGCCCGCAAAAATTGAAAAGCTGGTATACATAGCAGCCTATTTGCCTGTTTCAGGTCAAACATTGGATGAATTGGCTCATATGGATCCTGACTCCCAGCTTGGAGGAGATGGTACCTTGATTTTTAATTACAACGATTTTATAGTTGATGTACAACCGGACGAAATCATCCCCCTTTTCATTCAGGACGGCACTCCCCAGGTTCAAAGCCTTGTTCAACAAAATTACCGTCCAGAGCCATTAAAGCCTTTTATAAATGCTGTAACGCTGACTGCGGAAAATTTTGGTTCGGTGGAAAAAGTTTACATCAAAACCTTACAGGATCATGTTGTATCGCCGTATCTGCAGGACAAAATGATTGAGGACGGTAAAGTTGCAGCTGTATATCAGATAAACTCCGGCCATTGCCCATTCCTGTCGCAACCTGATACTCTAACATCCCTACTTAGCCAAATAGCAAAAAACTAATTATCAAATAATATGAGAAATTTAATGGTATTGATGGCAGCGCTTTTGCTTTCTGCATCCACTGCTTTTTCACAAGATAATAAGGCTCAGAACGCAAAGACAATAGTCATTGTACATGGTGCGTGGTCATCGTCTAATGACTGGCAGCATGTTACTGAAGATTTAATTGCAGGCGGAAATTCAGTTATTTCTGTCAACCTTCCCGGACATGGTACTGATAATACCGCAATTTCAGCCATTACCTTTAAACTTTATGTAGAACAAGTTAAAAAAGCCATTGGTGACAAGCAGAACATTGTTCTGGTAGGGCATAGCTTTGGAGGTATCATTGCAAGCCAGGTAGCGGAGCAAATTTCGTCACAAATAGCGAAGATAATATATGTTGCCGCTTATGTGCCCAGGAATGGAGAAAGCCTGCTGTCCATTGCGCAGACTGATGCAGAAAGTCATGTAGGCAGAAATCTAATTGTTGATGAAAAAGCAGGGAGCGCAACGATAAGGAAGGAGGGAATTGCCGACGTTTTTCTGGCGGATGCACCAACGCACATAGCCGACTATGTAATTGATAATTTTAAACCGGAACCTTTAGCTCCTTTATCTACTCCCGTTACACTGACGGAGGGTCGGTTTGGGAAAACTAATAAGGTCTTTGTTTTTAGCCAGAATGATCATACTATTGGGTACACGCTTCAGCAAAAGATGACCAAAGACGCTGGTATACAAAGATTGTATTCCCTACCATCAAGTCATACACCTTTCATAATATTTCCTCATGTTTTGGCGCAAATCATTGCATTGGAGGCAAATATCTTTTAATACGAAATATGGAAGCCGCCTAGATCATTTGATCTATGCGGCTTTTTTTTTGCTTTGAAACCTTTTCCATAACCCCATCAGTACATTTTTAGAGCATTTTTATTAAAGAGGTAAAGATTCTCGCAAGCATGTCCTGACAAGTTAAAATACAATATAAAAGTCCGGGTATTTGGGGGTTATATCAATAGGCGAAACAATTGTCTCTTCCATAATCTTTAGTAATGGCTTACCGGATATTCATCATTGTAGTCTTTTTGCTGCTCCATTATTAATGCTTAAACAGTTTTTGGGACATTTTATCGACCAGCCGTAATGTGGCATTCGGTATCAACGCATTAAATAGCCTGGCGGTTGTGAAGCCAACGAACGCATGCTCCGTTTTGCCTTTATTTATACTACGTATCACTTCCCGGGCATAGGTTGATGGCAGCGGAGCTTTCCCTGAATATCCCAAGCCCCTCGACATTTCGGTATCTACCCCTTGCGGCAGGACTTCAACCACCTTAAAATTAGTGTCTTTCAGCTGGTATCTCAATAGCCGGGTAAAGGCATGTAAGCCGCTTTTTGAAGAGAAATACAGCAACTGGGCGGGCACTGGGAACGCTACAATTGCCGACGAGACATTCACAATTAAATTGCTCGCAGCGCGATCTGCCTGACAGATGAATTGTTGTGTAACTGCGATAGCCCCGGAAAGGTTTGTGTTTATTCTCTCAAAAATCTGCGATGAAGTCATGATTTTCTTGTCGATATAATAAGGCTCCGTTACCCCTGCATTGTTGATCAGCACATCAACAACGATGTTGTCTGCCTTCATACGCTTGAATAAGCCGTCTATTTCATCGGGCTTTGATACGTCTGCTACATAATAAGAAATATCCTTGCCGGCTGCTGAAACTTTTTTAAGTTTTTCCTCATTTCTTCCATTAATGATCACTTTATTTTCTGCAGACAAAATCGTTGCCAGCGCCTCACCTATTCCCGATCCGCCGCCAGTGATTAAAATCGTTCTACCTTTTAGCATTCTTTAATACTTTAATGAAAGTAAAAGTAAATAGGAAGGTTTATTTTTGAAAGTAGTTACCAGATAGTATTCTAATTTACAAAAAGTTAGTGTAGTTGATAATCATTTAGTTAAATCAAAAAAATATGGAAAATTGTTTACCTAACCTCGACTCACTGCAATTTGTTCTACATGTTTTGGGCGGAAAATGGAAATTACATATCCTTTCCATCCTGTATTTCGGCAAGAAACGGTTTAAGGAATTGGAGCGGGAAATAGGGACCATTTCACCCAAAATGCTCATCAAAGAATTGAAAGACCTGGAAGCGGCGGGAATCGTATACAGGCAGACCTTTAACACGGTACCGATTACCGTGGAATATAGCCTGACAGAAGATGGCCTTACGCTAAAGCCTGTGCTTGACCATGTGAACGAATGGGCGGTACACCTGAAGCAGAAGGTAAATAATCGCAACAAGCGTGCGACCCGCTGAAAACAGACAATCTTAAATATTTCAAATGCTGTTTGATGAAAATACCTTTCAGTTCCTGGCAAGTCTTGTTAACCTGGCCAGCATTCATTTGGTGTTCGTCAGGCAGTTGTTCACCAAAAGAAAAAGGGACATTCCTGCAATTCAGAAGAAATGTTCCTGTAATCCTAAAGTTTGGGCATCTATTCGTGGCGTTACTTTAATATCCTGAATATCTTGCGGAAAGGCTTGGTACCGCAACTGAGCGGTAATAAGGGGATTTTTCAGAGTGCGATGAGTAGTGTAGAAAATTATTTTTTTAGCAGATCATTCATCAGGTCGTTGGTGCATTAAAATGAAAATGTCTAAGAACTGCTGATCAGTACACAGTTCTTAGACACTAGCGGTGATAAAGTCGGCTCATATTATTTGGCCACCGGCGCTCAATCCCGAAGATATTGCCGTTAGATATTCTGGTCGCCCATGCGTTGAATCCCTCTTGCGTCAGAAATCAGCGTCAAGCACAACACGATATTTTGCTTTTCCGGACTCCAGGTGTTCGATGGCTTCATTAATTCTACTCATGGGAAAATGCTCAACTATGGGTGCGATCTTGTGACGTGCGGCAAACCGAAGCATTTTGTCAATTGCCCATCGAGACCCGCCCGGAGACGCGGAAATATGGAGTTGTGGTATCAAAACCGAAAGAACATTTACCGGTATTGCATCAAAGGGAATACCAACGAAATGCATGCGTCCCTTTGGAGACAGCAGTTCCAGAATCTTATCCCATTCCAGTGCAGCTCCCACAGTGATGACAATTAGATCGAATTTGCCTTTCAGGGCTTCCCACGCGGATGTATGCCGGCTTGTCACTACATAGTCCGCTCCTAATTTGACAATCTCCTCTTGCTTGTCGGTGCTTGAGGAAAAGGCCACTACTTCGCTTCCCCACGCCCGGGCAAATTGCACGGCCAGGTGCCCCAGCCCGCCGATACCAAAAACACCAATGCGGTCGGTAGGTTTGGCCTCATAGGCCAGCAGTGGATAGAAGACAGTTATTCCTGCACAAAACAAGGGCCCGGCGTCGGCCGCCCGAATCCCTTCTGGAATCGGAATAACCCAGAGCCAGTGCGCCTTTATTCGACTGGCAAATCCTCCGTGTCCCGTCAGAATTGTTGCCTTGAGTGTAGTGCAAAGGTGGGGGTCTCCATTAAGACATGGGTCACAATGTCCGCAACTTTCCTTATTCCAGCCGATGCCGACCGTTTGACCGACAGACAGCCCTTTTGTTTTGGCCACTTCACCGATACGCACAATTTTTCCGGTTATCTCATGGCCTGCCACGATTGGATAAGGCAAACCGAATGCTCCATTGAGGGCGTTCAGATCCGTATGGCAAAGTCCACAATTGTCTATCTCGACCTCCACCTCTTCACTGTTCAGCGGCGATAGTTCGTATTCGATTGGAACTAATTTTCCTTTGGGCTCCAACTGAGCCCAGCCTTTAACGATTTTCATTGTTATTATTTTTTCAGGTATTCACCTTCTATCCACTTCACCAACAGGTCGCCGTACTCTTCAGCAGTATCTTCCCAGGCGTAATGACCGGATTCCAGAATATGAAATTGATTGTTTGGTAGTTCACGATGTAGGATTTCTCCGTTTTTAAGAATAGCCAGAGGGTCAGTCCTTCCCCAAATAATTAACACAGGTGTCTGAATGTCCTTCAAGCGTAGGCCTGGAAGTTCATGCGGGAGGGCTTTCAAAAACAACATCGTGTCCCAGAACCTTCCATTGTCATAGCTAGACAGGTAATCTTCCCGAAGGTCATCTGTCAATTGATAATGACTCATGTTGGCGAGCGCGCCATTGATGATATCCCGTGAACTGTACTTTTGCAATTCGTCGTTTGTCCGATCCATAATCATGGTCGTCAATATTCCGTCGGACTCTATTGGGTATACACAGGCCGCACTTCCCACCACGGCGCTACGGATGCGCCCAGGATCTTCCTGCCCGATGAACAGCGCAACGCTTGAGCCTACGTCCGGACCGACGACGTGCATCGGGCCACCTCCGAAGTGATCGATGGCCTTCCGAACGAATGTGGCCATTGCTTTTGGAGCTAACAGTTCTTTCCTGCCTCCAGATTTACCGAATCCCGGCAAATCGATCGCGATAACGTTAAACCTTGACGCTAGTTTATCCCAAATTGGCTCGAATGCGCGGATGCTCTCTGGCAAAGGGCTTAGCAGTAGAACCGTTTCGGAAAATCCCCCCATGCTGGTAGCGGAACGGATGTTTAAGTTGTCAATGGACTCATATTTTAAACTGTTCATAGTTAAATGTATTCTACTTTAATACGTCAATGAAAACAGGAAGAACAGATCCTAATACCGGTCCAGGAAGAAATTGGCCTCGTTGACAAACAGCTCTGGATACTGGAAAAAAGAGCCATGGGCTGCATCAGGGTAGTAGCTGAGCACCGCGTTTGGCAGCTGCTTAAACAAGACATAGGAGTTGTCGCTATCCATCATCTCGTCGTTGCTTCCCTGGACGATCAGCGCTGGATGGGCAACTTTTGAAAGATCGATGGTTACCGGATCGGTCCCCCACGCCGTAATCGCTCTCAATTGCGCCATCACCGACTCGGCAGCCGTCGTCCGGTCCCGGTCTTCCGTTCTGGCATACAGCCGCTGCAGGGTAGCCCGGCCTTTTGCACGGCTTTCTTCAGAGGCGGTAAAGAAAATGAACAGGAAGCGCTCGGCCTCCTCCAGTTTCATTGCCTTTTCGATCAGCTGCGGAAAGGCCTGCAGCACCTTTGCACCCTGTGGGGCCGCGCCGACGATGATCATTTTCCTGACCAGGTCCGGCCGCTCCACGGCAAGCTGCTGGGCGATAAAACCACCGAGCGAGAAGCCGAGCACATCAAACCGGCTTATTCCCAGAGCGCTGGCGAAGGCAATAGCATCGGCCGTCATTTCCGCGACAGTCGCCGGCGTCTTGCCCCCTGAATTGCCCACGCCTCTATTGTCGAAAACGATTACCTCGCGGTATTGGGCAAGACCATCAATTATGACCGGGTCCCAGTTGTCAAGGGTACCCGTAAAATGCTGATAACCGATCAGTGGCACTGCGGCTGGCGTGCCAAGGCGACGATATGCATATGCGACCCCGTCTATTTCTATATATTGCGTAGGTGTGTTGCCAAAACTGTTTTTGACTACTGCCATCGTTGTATTTTTAGCGGTTATTGAAACTTCAGATCGAGAACATCGATCGATACGAGTACTGGCTCCATCTGATAGCTGTTGTCTTTGTCATCAAGGATATAGATCCTTCTTTTTGTTGCCGTCTTGATCCCGGAGAACTCCTTGTAGTCTTCGAGGATCTGGGTGGCAGACGATCCGCCCAGGACCCGGGGCCAGTAATCATGGCGCTTCAGATAGCCCTCTTCCGAAAAATAGTACACCTGGCGTTGGCTGTGCGTAGCGATATGGTCCGGATAGAGCACCTCCAGTCTCCGCCAGGTCTCATCCTTGTCTTTCCATGGTTGCATCTCATTCACGACGATGCCCGCTTGTAAAAAATTGAACGGCGTGGTCAGATAGTTCCAGGTGGCATAGCTGCTGAAGTAGGCCAGCTGCGATCTGCTCCACGGCGTAGTGATCTGGTGGCCCTTGAAGGAAACCAGGGGATCGGCCAGCTCTTCGACGACGGCGTCATTCGCATCCAGCAAGGTGACCTTTTGCGGAGTGAAATCGGATGAGAGCTGCCCGCCAAACAATCCTTTCCAGCTGGCCCGTTGCTCATGTAGCTGCCCCGTAAACCAGACATCGTCCAGCGCCCCTTCGTGTCCCTTGATGCTCCAGGTAACTCCCCCGATTTTGACGTGCGCCTGAACGCTGTTAAACGATTTCCACCTGGTAACGCCGCCATGCAGATCCAGGACTTTATCCAAAAAACGATTTTCTTCCATGCTTCTATTCCATTGAATGATCAATTCATTTGACAAAGCAAAATTAGCGGGGCGGGCGGCCTGGTCTTTGCCCATATCAACGGAAGAATAGCACAGAAATACGTGATAATCGCCTAATTTTACCTTACATAGAATACTACATGAAAAAGATCAGTCATTACATGTCTATTGCGGAACTACACCAAAAGAGCGGCTATCCCCCTCCGGTACATCCGTTGCTATCCATGATGACTTGTGAGCAGCTGATGCGGTATTCCTTCGGAGATGGTCGCCTGACCGGTGATTTCTACATGATCGCACTGAAAAAGATCAGGGAAGGCCATATGCTTTATGGGAAAACAAAGTACGACTACGACAATGGCTCCATGGTCTTTACCAAGCCCAGGCAAATCATCGAAGTCAGCAATATCCAGTTCGCCGAAAAAGGGTTTGTCATTTTCTTTCACGAGGACTATCTCAGCGGCCATTCGCTGCACACACAGATAAAAAGATACGGGTATTTCGATTACGAGATCAATGAGGCGCTGCACGTCTCACCATCGGAAGAGGTTATTATCTGGGACCTGTACCACAGAATCAGGGACGAGTACGATAATCCCCGCGACGAGCTGACCCGGGAGATCATCCTGTCGCATATCGACTCTATGCTGAAATATTCCGATCGTTTTTATCGCCGGCAATTCGCTAACAGGAGTGGGAACCTGTCCGGCACAACCGTCCGGAGATTCGAGGAGGTGCTGGCGCAGTATTTCAGTTCCGGCCGCCACAACAGCAATGGCCTGCCGACAGTAAATTACCTGGCCGGAGAGTTGGGACTCTCCAGCAGATATTTGAGCGACGTGCTCAAACTGGAGACAGGTAAGACCGCCATTGACCACGTTCATATTTATCTGATAAAGGAAGCCAAGGACCAGCTGCTGACCTCCGATAACAATGTGGCCGGTATCGCTTATGGGCTAGGGTTCGAGAGTCCTTCGTATTTTACAAGGCTGTTTAAGAAGGTGGTCGGTATCACGCCGGGCAAGTTCAAGGAGAAGTATAGGCAAAACTGAAGTAAGATTGTAATCAGCTATCTCATTATCGATGATTGATGTGACTGATACTAAGAAAATACCAGCATTCCGGGTTGGGATACGCCAGAGTACCGATTGTAAGTAATAGTAGCTATTAAAGTTTGGAATTTAAAAAATTTAAAATCAGGTCCGCTACTATTTGTGGTTGCTCTTCTTGCAGAAAGTGACCGGAATTTTCCACCACATCTTAGCGTTCTTGATATAATTTGGAAGTGATGCTTTTAACATTTGAATGCTTCCAGAGCTTGCAATTCCTAAAGTTGGGGCCTCTATTCGTGGCATTACTTTGATATCTTGAATATCTTGCGGAAAGGCTTGGTACCAGGCACTTGATGCCCTGATTGCATCCCTGGTATCATATGCTTTGGCATAAATTGTTCTGTCGAAGTGGCTAATACTATCTTTATTAACTAGCATCTTATCAAACATCCATTCCTGGACAATACCGAAGCGTCCTTCCAATAATTCCTCCGGCAATCCCTTTACCTGGGTGAATGCAACCCACCAGGGGTGGACAGGTAGGAAGGTTTATTTTTGAAAGTAGTTACCAGATAGTATTCTAATTTACAAAAAGTTAGTGTGGTTGATAATCATTTAGTTGAATCGAAAAAAAATATGGAAAATTGTTTACCTAACCTTGAGTCACTGCAATTTGTTCTACAGGTTTTGGGCGGGAAATGGAAATTACATATCCTTTCCATCCTGTATTTCGGCAAGAAACGGTTTAAGGAATTGGAGCGGGAAATAGGGACCATTTCACCCAAAATGCTCATCAAAGAATTGAAAGACCTGGAAGCGGCGGGAATCGTATACAGGCAGACCTTTAATACGGTACCGATTACCGTGGAATATAGCCTGACAGAAGATGGCCTTACGTTAAAGCCTGTGCTTAACCACGTCAACGAATGGGCGGTACAGCTGAAGCAGAAGGTAAACAATCGGAGCAAGGCAAAACCAGCTGATCTCGGCTAAGCATATAGCATTTCTTCCCGGATAGCCAGTACCAGAGCCATCTGGCACCGGGTTAATGCTAATCCATCAGGGCCTGGAAAAGAGTTGCGGAAATAAAAAAAATGCTGGTGGCCTTTGATTGTTTGCTTCCTTTCAAAGTTTAGCGCTGCCGCGTTTTATTCTCTTGGAATTATTCTGATCGATCAATCGAAGACATTGTTATCAGGGGGGATTCCTTTAATTGCCTTTGCCTTTTTTATTTTTGGGCCCTGTCCTTTACCGGTATGACCAATTTAAGGCCGGACCAGATTTCATCTATCGCACAAACTTTAATGTCAACAAGACCATTGCTTAACGCCAGGTCCCGGATTACATCCTCAGTAATATCAGTGGTGATCTTTGATGCCTTCTTGGGCCAGGAGATCCATATCATGCCATTGGTTTGGATTTCTCTCTTTAATAATGGAATATCCCTGAGCAGATCGTCTGCTTGCCTTGTAAAATAATGAATAAGGTTTTTGGATTTTGTCGTATCATCGAGTATCTGGATGTTGAGTGGCATGTCCTCAAACAGATCAAAATAATATGGTGGCTGACCCACCAGGCGAATTACGAATCCATCCTTAATGCCCAATTTTTTAGCCAGTGGTGTTGCTGAGTATCCTGCTGTATTCATGGGGTATAAAAAATAGCTATCGTTATGAATATTATGCGTTGATAGAAAACTCCCGTTTTTAATATGTTTATGAAAGTTTCCCCGGCAAAGGCACAACTTTCAAAATAGGTAAGACCATCAAGTAATCAACACGTCATTCAAGCCAGCGGCATCATTACAAAACTCACCCATCTACCATTAAGCTAAAAGATCATATCTCACACCAGCTTCAAGATTTACCAGAAATATCAATTCAACATCATAAGCCCGAATCATATTAATAACGAGGGCCCCTCTTTATAAGCATTTTCGATATCATCCAATGATGCTGCATTATGCTTCAAAATAACCCTGCGGAGCCGCTCCTGATGTTCGTCGCCCCAAAGTCCGATGGATTGAATCAACGGGATAAGTGTTTTACCGAAGTCCGTAAGACGGTATTCCACCTTAGGAGGCAATACCGGAAAGATCGTTTTAGTAACCAATTCATGATCTTCAAGTTCTTTCAGTTGGACATTCAGCACCCGTCTCGTTACGTCGGGGATTTTCCGTTGAAGTTCACCCGGTCTAAGGGTGCCTTGATGAATGAACCATAAGATACGTATCTTCCATTTGCCATACAATACTTCACCAACCAGGTCAAGCCCGCAATTGAGCATTGGAGTAGTCTTTTTCATGTACATAATTACAAATATAAACAACACCCGGTAAGGGATCAATACGGATAAATTTGTCCCTATTTGATTCATAAGACCGTAATTGTTTGCTATCTGTGTAGTATCGAGATTTGTACTACAAACAAAGAAATATGGAACAGCAATTCATCTACAGCAACGAATTATCTGGAAAGATAGCCTTAGTGACAGGTGGTACAAAGGGCGCCGGAAAAGCAATCGCCGAACGCTTAAAGGCAGCTGGCGCAACGGTGGTTATTACCGCGAGGAACCAACCCGAACATGCAGATGCAGGCCTTTATTTTGTGCCGGCAGACCTGAGCAAGGCAGAAGATGCGCAAAAAGTAATCAGCGAAGTGCTGTCAACCTATGGCAGGCTGGATATCCTGGTAAACAACCTTGGTGGTTCATCAACACCCGCCGGTGGTTTTTCAGCATTGAATGATGAGGATTGGATATCAACCCTACAAGCTAATTTACTTGCTCCTGTCAGGCTTGACAGGGGATTTTTACCGCAAATGATCGAGCGGAAAAGTGGTGTTATTATTCACATCGCCTCCATCCAGGGCAAATTGCCGCTATACGATTCTACCTTGCCGTACGCAGCTTCAAAGGCAGGATTAATCAATTACAGTAAAAGTTTATCAAATGAAGTCACGCCCAAAGGCGTTCGCGTACTAACTGTTTCGCCTGGATGGATAAATACAACAGCATCGATAGCCTGGTTGGGCGAGATTGCAAGAAATGCAAATAGTACTGTAGAAGAAGCTCAGCAAGGTGTCATGAATGCATTGGGTGGAATACCTTACGGCAGGCCCGCCGAACCGGAAGAAGTAGCCGAATTTGTTGGCTTTTTAGTTTCACCAAGAGCCAATTACTTAACCGGAACAAATTTCGTCATTGACGGCGGAACAATACCAACAATTTAAAAACTTAATCATATTATCATGGAATTACCAAAAGTAGTAGGACGTTTTATAGAGACGCAGAACAATTACGACAGCAAGGCTTACGCGGCGTGTTTTACAGATACTGCCAGTGTGCATGATGAAGGCAAAACGCATACCGGCAAAGAAGAAATTCGCCAATGGATCGAACATGCGAATGAGGCCTATCAATCTTCGATGCAACCTCTCAATTATGAGCAGTCCGGATCGAAGGCAGTGTTGACAGCCAAGGTGTCTGGCACATTCCCTGGAAGCCCTATAGTGTTGAAGTTTCATTTGGGATTTAAGGACGATCTTATAGATTCTTTAAAAGTAACCGGGTAGTGTTACATTGTAAAGTTGCGCTGATATAGATCATAGAGACCGCCTTCTAAAAAGGGGCGGTTTTTTCCGGTGTAGATAGGGGAATTCGAACAACTTACCGATCGCTGTCTAAAACGGAGGTCATTGTGCCACCCATAACGGAGCATACCGGGCCAGTCAAAACGGCGATATTGGGCCAAAATGAGCAAAAGTAATTTGCCTAGAACGGTTTTAATAAGCCAATCTCCAGGTTCCACTGTTTAAAACGGAGGTTATTGGGGCAAAAATAAGGTTTCCTGCCGCGCTAAACGGAGATCATTGGGCCAAATTAATCAATAACCGTAGCCCCAAACGGAGGTCATTGGGCCACTTTCCATGATTTGCAATAGTCTTGTACCTAAAAAAGCAATAGGTATATGGCGGGTCAAAGAATCAATGTCATGGAAGTACGTACATTAATTTCACTGAAACAGAAGGGCTGGAGCAATCGTAAGATTGCCGACTACATTAAGGTCAACCGTAAGACTGTAGACAGTTATATGGCCCGCTTTAAAGCATTGGATTTACCCCTGGATGCCCTAATGCAGTTAGAAGATGCTGAACTTGCAGACCTTTTTACAGAAGATAGCCAGACCGAAAAAGAGCGCTATGAGACATTGGCTGGTTACTTCAGCTACATTGAAAAGGAACTTTTGAAGCCTGGTTGTACACTTGGAGCATTACACCAGGAATACTTGTCAAAACACCCGGACGGTTACCGTTATACACAGTTTTGCTGGCACATACGGCAGTGGAATAAAAGGAGTACGCCGGGAGGAAAACTATTGCATAAAGCTGGCGACAAACTGTATGTCGACTTTCGTGGTGATAAGCTCTCCTATATTGACAAAACTACCGGGGAACTGATAGCTGTAGAAGTGTTTGTGGCAAAATTGCCCTGCAGCCAATATACCTTCGTAAAAGCAGTAGCCTCACAGAAAAGAGAGGATCTGATCAATTGTTTATCTGCTTGTTTACAGTGGTTTGGAGGAGTTCCTCAGGCCATTGTATCTGATAATCTGAAAAGTGCTGTGAGCAAGGCACACAAAATATGCGCCACTGATCAATAAAACATTGGCCGATTTTGCACTGTTCTATGGCTGTGCTGTAGATCCTGCCCGCCCTTATCATCCGCAAGATAAAGCGTTAGTTGAACGCGCAGTGGAGCTAATATACCAACGTATTTACTACCCAATATCCCGCCATACCTTCTTTTCTCTTGAAGAGCTTAATACTGAAATCAGCAATATGCTGATCACTTTTAATGATTACCTGTTTGCCCATGGAGGTACAACCCGCTGGCAACAATTTATTGATACTGAAAAAGAGTGGTTGCAATCGCTGCCACAGGGCCGTTATCACATACGGCAATACAGAAGAGCCAAAGTGCAGAAAACAAGTTATATCTACCTGAGTGAAAGTCGGAATTACTATAGCGTACCCTATCGCTATCAAGGCCTTCACGTAGAGGTACAATATAATCAGGTATCAGTAGAGATATTCTATAACCATACCCGCATATCCAGTCATCGACGTTGTTTTATCCCAGGACACTATACTACTATCAGCGATCATCTGCCTTCTACTCACCAGGTATATAATGACTGGAGTCCTAAGTTCTTTGAGGATAAAGCAGCGCAGGTAGGCAATAATACCCCTCTCTATATCCAAAGGTTATTAGGCCAGTACAGCTATCCGGAAATCGCTTACAAGCAATGCCAGGGAATACTGGCTTTAGGAAAGGATTATACCTCACAACGTCTTGAGCAGGCCTGTCATCGGGCACTCGAATATCATAAAGCCGGCTTTCATACTGTTGAACGCATTTTAAAGGCAGGTCTGGACGTAAACCAACAACCTGCCCCACATAGGTCATAGGTGTTCTGCCCATTAATTTTGCTGCTAAAAAAAACTATGAGCAGCAAATTAAACAAACCGGTTAAAATGCGTCGCACGGAGAGTGAAATCAGTGGCTTGATGGATATGTTTGATAAGGGAGGAATGAGAGTTAAGGACTTTTGCGAACTTCATAATATAAGCGATGCCACCTTTTACAATTGGCGAAAGAAATATCCACCCATAAAAACAGCTCCTTCAGAAGGATTTATAGAAATCATTTCTTCACTTCCCGCTAGAGATTTACCGGAAGAACGATTATTTGCCAAAGTGGGAGATATTTGTCTTTACCAGCCAGTTGGCCCTGATTATCTCAAATCGTTACTGGCATGAGCAACATAATATTGTTTACAGACCGGTATAGGTATTTTTTATATGGAGGCAGTGCTGATATGCGTAAAAGTTTTGCAGGACTTTGCGGAATCGTGATAAATGAGATGCACATGACTATCACAGATAATGACATATTTGTATTCCTCAACAAAGACAAGACTCACATGAAGATACTCTTGCATGAACACAATGGTTTTACGATGCTGTATCGTAAGTTAGATAAGGGGAGGTTCGATCTTTTGATGCAGGAAGGAGGTAACAACGCAGTTGCATTAAATGCCAGTGACTTATTATCTATTCTTAAAGGATTATCTTTCCATAAGTATCGTCAATACACTTAATCTTTTATTAATCTCAGTGCGCAAATTATTTTTGTTTAACAGTGAAGGTAGATCGAACAAAGATCTGCCTTCGCTGTTATTGGTAGTGTCTGATGAAACAATCTCACGAAACATACAACAAAGCTGCTATCTCTGATGGAAAGGATCAGGTAATTGTACTATTACAGGAGCAAATATTGCTCCTGCAGCAGGATCGTGAGACTACTGATAACTTACTCAGAGAGCAGGACCAATTGATCATCAGACAGCATCAGTATTTATGCGATAAGGATCTGCAACTTGCCAGCTATCAGCAAACAATCCTACAACAAGTCGAACAATTATCTCAGTATGATCAACTGATCACCAACCAGCATAAACAGATATCTACACAGCAGCAACACTTAGACGAACAGAATAAAGAGTTAAGTAAGCTAGATATGCTTCGGCATGAGTTGCGTATAGTAAAGAAATGGATCTATGGGATAAAAAGTGAGAAACGTCATACCAGCAACGAACTCCCCATGTCGGTAGATGTGATACAAGGCAAATTATCCCTGGACGTTGATGACTGGGGTGTATGTCACATAAACAGTAGAAAACTAGTAGCCGCTCATATCAGGACCAGTATTACCATTGCCCCAAAGAAAAGAGGTGGTCGACATGATCTTCCTGAAGGGTTGGAAGAAGAGATTATTGTCCTGGACGTAGAAAATCTGCCTGTTGGCGCCAGACTTTTGCGAATAGAAGAACAGCGGCAGTTGGCTTGTAGTCCGCTACGGTGGTACGTCAAAGTTACCAGGAGACCTGTTTACATAGCTTCTTGTGAAGATGGCTTGTATGCTAAACAGTTCGTAGCTCCGCTACCAAAACATCCTATCCCCAGATGTAAAGTAGACATTAGTGTTCTGGTAATGCTATTGATTGACAAGTTCCTTTATCATATGCCTGTATGGCGACAGCAGAGACGTTTTGTCCAGTATGGGATCACGCTATCTTATAGCACGCTATCCTATTTTACGAATAGGGTCTGCGATATACTGGAACCATTATGGCATTTACTTCTTAAGGAAATATTAAGCAGCAGGCATCTTCATTTTGATGAGAGTTGTTACAAGGTTTTGGATGACACCCGCAAGAAGGGTAAGAAATCACATTTAGGCTGGATGTGGGCAATAATGTCCCCTGTTCAGCGCATAGCTGGTTTTACCTATCAGGAAGGAAGAGGTAAAAAGGATATTGCGAAAATATTGTCAGGGTATCGGGGATACTTGCTGACAGATGGTTATGGGGTGTATACCAGCTATGGTAAACAGCCAGGTGTCATCCATCAACAATGTCTTGTGCATGTGAGAAGATATTTTACGCAAGCCCTGAATTATGACTCCAGCCGTGCGGGATATGCTTTAGATAACTTCTTTAAACCTTTATATGCCATCGAAGCAGCATGTAAAGCATTGAACCTGGATTATGATCAGATCACTGAAAAGAGACAGGCCGAATCCGTTCCGGTACTATTAGCAATGCGTCAGTGGCTGGAACAACAAGCTCCTGGTACTATACCGGGGACTCCGATGCATAAAGCTATTACTTACGCACTTACCCGCTTTGACGCACTGATGATCTATACAACTGATGGAATGTTAGAGGCTGACAACAATTTACTGGAAGCACAAATACGACCACTGGCATTAGGCAGGCATAACCACATGTTTGCGGGTTCTCATCTGGCAGGTAAACGCGCTGCTATTATTTACAGTCTGCTGGCTACTTGCCGTCTACAAGGTGTCAATCCTGTAAAATGGTTGGATGATGTGCTGCGAAGAATTACTGATCACCCTAAAGACAAGTATCTGGAACTTTTGCCCCAGAACTGGAAATCGTCCAACACCACACATAAATCGGCTGTCTGACAGATATCCGATTATATCCCTTGCTTTATTTTGCCGGTAGCGAGATCTATCACTTTTGCACTTTCTGCCTCCGCCTTCTTCCTGTCGCGTTTCTCCTGGGCCCTAATAACAGATTGATCTCTTCTATCAAGTTCTTCATCACTGAGCATGACGACCAAATCGTGAATATCGATCTTGTAAAATTTACAGATCTTCAATGCCATTAAAAAGCTCAGTTCTCTTTGATCCCGTTCTGTTTTCAAGTATGTCGTATAGGAAGTACGCAGGGCCTGTGAAAAAGCGGTGTTGTCGGGTTGATAGATTGCTCTCAATTTAGCCAGCGCCTGGCCTACAGTCAATCTATCGGGCGGGGAGAACGTTAACATAACGGAACTATTTGGTTGTAAACCAAATATCGACAAAATCACGCTAAAATGAAAAACGGAATATCACGAGATATTACTGGTGAAATGTCGATAGTAAAAAGACGGGGCACGTTGGAGGTTTACGTCTGGACAAGCTGTCAGATGATCCCGCAGAGCTGCCTTCCATCCCGGAGCATGCAAATATCCGGGGAGCCGCAGCTTATCACTAAGCGCTGGTATCAACGATTACTTATTAAAAAACAAATCATAATGAACGAAAACAACACCGTAGAGAAATTACGTCGAATGCATCTTAGCGCCATGGCCCGTCTTTACCATCAAAGTCTTACTGACCAGCATTACACGCATTGTACCGCAGATGAACTGCTAACCTTGCTGGTGGATGCTGAATGGGAACATCGTCTGTAGATTCTGGACCATGTTGACCCACCGTTCTGATTTATGTGGTTCTTCGTCACTTTTGGTGGTTACTACCTTTGCAGCACCAATCGCTTTCGTAACAGATTGAATCCAGCCCGTCCGTACATCTGACGCTTTATTGTCTTCAATTTATTAATTTGGCCTTCAACCTGTCCATTACTCCAGGGAAATGAGACTGCATTTGTTACAGCAGTGATGTCTGATAGTAATCCTTTGCAAAGCTTTTAAGCTCTTTAAGGTTGGTACCAGATACTTCATCAATCCAATCTTGTAATCCTTCTCCATGTTTATTTTCTAATAGTTTACGAAACCTGTTTACATAAAGTGAAGTTGTTTGAATATCCTTTGACTTTTTCTTTAAATTGGAGATCAATTCCCTCTCTTCCATTGATAGTTGCTTTCTTTTTCGATAAAGTAATAGACTTACTTTCCTTGCGGACCAGTATGGCATTGAAGAGGATGATATTGTTGGATACCGTTTCCCTTTCTGATATCCCTTTAGGTGTTCATAGAATACGCTTTTGCTTCCCTTATATCCTCTTTCTTTAACTTCATTCCATAACTGAATAATTTCCACTTCAGGTTCTTCTCTCAATCTGGACTGGATATAATCTACATATCCAGTTAAGTTACTTCTGGCGGGTATTTTAGGTGGTGGCTCGTTTAGGTGCAAGTATTTTTTTACAGTATTTCTACTTGCTCCTACCAATCTGGCAATAGTTCTTATTGGTACGCCATCCTTATAATATTTCCTTATTTGTTCGAATTGCGAAAAGCGCTTCGGCAATGAGCCATAAGAGGATTCTTTCAAAGCCTGGTTTCCTGGTTCCAGGTATTCCTTTGCTGCTTTCACCTTGTTTACCAATTGAGGTTTCATGCTTTGCCGAACCCGTTCTAATAGTTTAGTCAAAGCATCACCCATATTTTTTATCAGATGCCAACGATCTGCTATTTGTAATGCCTGCGGAGCACCTTTTGAAACTCCTTTGGCATATCTAGCGAACCGATCCCGGGTTACTATTTTTATATCAGGTCTTTGCTTTAACCAATCTTCTACGGTTTTAGCTTCCCTATCGGGTAATAAATCAATGATCTTTCGTGATGTCAGGTCGATAATAGCAGTTCCATAAGTGTGGCCTTTTTTATATGCCCAATCATCTATCCCTATCTCATTTGCCTCAAAGTTTTGAGGAAATTTCTGTTTGTGTATTAATCTGATAAACGTGGAACTACTCGTAGGTATATTTAAGGTTTGAGATAACTTTGATCCCATATTACCACCAACCAACAATGCTATCTTCAAAAGCTTTTTATTCAGCCTATTGGTAGTCCTACTATACTTAGAAAAAGTATTATCAAGAGATTCAACGAAGATCTTTCTGATACATGACTGGTTTTCACAATAAAATTTCCTACATTTTAATCTTATCAATACTTTATTCTCAAACACTGGTAAATCTCTGAAGGATCGATAATAGTAGCTATGAAGTTTGGTCGCAGGAATATTACAAAGAGGGCACAACTGCTCCACTTTCTGGCTTCTCATAAATAGAGTGATATTACCTGCATCTACTTTGTAATCCAATAAATCAAAGCAAAACACATCACAATCAAATATTAAATTTTGAGGCCACATGAAATTTATAACTTATGTTACATTGAGTCTCATTATGTAACACTTCCCAACCACCAAAAGTGACGAAGAACCAGCATCTCCGGAATACACACGTAGACCTGGCAGTTCATGCGGGAGGGCTTTCAAAAACAACATCGTGTCCCAAAACCTTCCATTGTCATAGCTAGACAGGTAATCTTCCCGAAGGTCATCTGTCAATTGATAATGACTCATGTTGGCGAGCGCGCCACCCTTTGTAACCCATGACGTCATTCACTATCCATGTATGCCTCTATTTAGAAATACTATCCAAAATTGGCCCCCAAGTTCTATAATAAAAGAGTACCTGCCGCGTCAAAATTATCCGGCAGGTACTCCCCAATGTTTTATTACATATTTAAATCTACCAAGAATCGTTTTCGAAATGAGGTGGTAACCTCGATCGCTCTATCGAAACCTCATTTATTTCAACATATAATTAGTAATTTTTTAATCGTTTTCTTTCCCTGTTTTTTAATCCCAAACGGTATTTATATAGAAATGCGAAATTGTAACTTGAATTACTATGTCTCCTTAAAATTCCATTTATATCAAGAATTTTCTCCAAATCTTCAACTGATTCTGTTAACTCGTGCTTTTTTATAACCTTTCCTAACAGTTCGTATAATTCAACCCTAGTCAGTTGGTAGAATTGGTAGTCTTCGTTATTATCAATGTAATCAAAAATATGCTGCAGGCTTTCGTTTCCCTTTTCCGTTACCAAGTCCTGAAAATGCCGCGTTACGGCATCCCTTCGTACGCTTTTGGCGGTATAATATTTACTTGGAAGGATAACAGAGCTATCTTTATTATAGTCACTTTGAAAGAGCTCAATAGACAGCCTGAGCAAGTCTAAAAACGGTCGGACGCTAATAGTTTCATCCGCGTTCATGATGTTTTTGTACAGCCAATCATACGATTCTCCAAACGCTTTCCTGTCGGGATATTGACCAAAAAAGACCCAACATAACTTTCGAAGAATAGCCTCTTCGAATTGTGTTTGCTTTACATTGTCGAATTTCTTTTCAAATTCTGTAATCCATTCCAGTGCATCCGTTGAAACCCTTTTGAAATCAAATTTTCTGACAACATTAATGAAACTTTCTTTGGCGTATCGTTTTACAAGATTAAAGAAGTAATTAAAAATCTCTTCTTTTTGCCACTCGATCGAGATTATATTATTTTTTAAGGATTGTACATTATTGATCCCTCTAATGGTTTTAAATAGATCCGAGCGCAAAAACAATTTACTATGTATCCTTTTATAGCTTGAAAACTGCCAAAAACTGATCAATGACGCCATTTCATCCTTCCATTTGGAAGGTTCAACCATAAGGTCCAGATTATCGTAGATAGCAACTATATCTGTTTGATGGGAGTTTAACTCTTTATCAAGCAGAGCCAATTCCTTTTCGACAGCGATAATATTTTCAACATCTTTAATAAATCGTATTAGACTTTTAAGGTTATCCGTGTCATTATTTTTGATTGAAAAGAAATGAGGTATCGAGGATTCAAATGTGATCACACCATTCAACTTATCAATGATGCTTCGCCAAGTATAAACTTTCCAAAATTTATTGAAGAAGTCTCCGATCTCGTCGATGTCTCTTTTAAAAGTTTCAAGTCCACTGGTTCCGATAAAATAATTCATTTTCTTATCGACCAAATGAAGGAATTCTATCTTGACAGTTGTTTTTTGCGCCCTTCGCTTTAACTCATTTGTTATGTCCTCATTTTTAAGTGCTTGGAACATGTAGGACTTGCCGGTTCCCTTATTGCCCAATACGATAAATTTAGTGAAATTGAACAGATCCATCATTGACTCACGGTAAAAGACGCGCCCTTGTTCAAATTCGGTTTGATAATCAAGCCCTTCGCTATCTGCATAGAGATCAGGCCATTTTCGATAGATATTTCCTAAAATCTGTTCCTGATCTGTTTTAGATGATTCTTTATCAGGGCTTACTTCAACTTCTACAACTGGCTCATTAATCTCTTCTTGTTCATCCACAATCCGTTCAGTAATTTGCCCTATTGATTCATTAATCTTGTCTGCAACATCGATATATCCTTTTAATAATTGTCTTTCATCTATTTGACTTAGCCATTCATCCTTATTTTCGCGCTTGGTTCCTATTTCAGACAACAGTCCATCATATCTAAAGTGGTAAAAGTATGGAGACAACCTGAAGGAGTCTTGGGGGTCTCCAATACTAGCTATAATTTCCTCGATTTTTTTTCGAAAGTCATTAAAATAGCCTAAATCTGAAAATGAATTTACCAGAATCGGAGCATAAACATCCGTTCTACTATTGGCAAGTTTGCTAATAGATTGTATAAATTGATATATACCGGGGTCATTCTGGGAACTGCTACTGAAAAAACCGACAACTTGGGTTGATAATTGCAGTGCCGCAATTCCAAAAATGTCGGTAAATCCAGTTCTGCTATCTATAAAAATAGCATCCGGGCGATACTGTTGTTGTATATCAGAAATAAGAGACTTGAACTTTTTAATGATAGATTCAGTTGAAGACAAATCCAGTCTCGATAGGCCCTCCAGATAATGGGTTAAATGGGTCGGAAATTCAATATTCTCCAGCCTGCGTTTCGGGTCCGTGTTACCGGCTGGTATAATTCTGATTTCACCACTTTGCGAGTATTGTTTGGATACCTCCCATGAATAATCATTAAGGTTAATTTCCTCTTGGCTCTCTTTGTCAAAGAAATATTCGATAAGACCATTGCTATAGATTGGTGAAGAATTTTCTTCGAGGAAAAAGTTGGAAAAACCTGGCGCCTCAAAATCGCAATCTATTATGATGATTTTACGACCATGTGCCCTTGCCAAATATGTGGATGATATAACTAGATTTGTTGATCTGCCCATTCCACCTTTATAGCTATAAAAAGTCACAATGGGTATGGATGTCTTGTGTTCGGTGCCAGGGCTGAGAAGATTATTTAATTTCCTTCTTGAATTCGCATATTCGATTATGCAGTCGCCGCCAGTATTAAACAGTTCACTATAAAAGAAATCTTCCTGGAGCTCGTCATTGGAAAGAAATGTGTAAACTACATTTTCCAAGACATCACCATCATCAATCAGATCGGTTCTTAACAGTTCATCTTCTGCAACCACTACCACGGCAATTTCATTTCTGTGGTTCATGGTGATCTGAAACTTGTCAATTGCACCTGTCTTTTTCTTAATGGCTAATGCCTCTCTAATTTTATCAAAGGATTGTAGTATTCCTATCATTTTAATACTTGCTTGTTACGCGTTTCAAAATTTGCTCGGTAAGGCCCACGAATTCTTCCATCAGTGGTTCGGTCAATACAACGGGTTGATGAGAAAGCCCCAAACTATACCTAATCTGCACATCCCAAGCTTTTATTAAATCATCCAATTCTTTATTTTCAACTTTGATTCCGATGTAAGGAACATCTGTACTGATGATGATTCTTTTCGTGTCCAATACTAAGCGGAGTCTGTCGAAATTATGTTGTTGCCAACTTTTTCGGAAAATTTCGTCGTCATATTCATATAAGTTCTGTGTTTCTTTTACCCTAAGTGAAGAAAACAGGATATATTTGAATGAAAACTCGATCACGTATCCAGACAGGTAAAATATCTTATGAAGGATATGTGCCCTACTTCTAGCAGGGCAGCTCCTTAAGCTATTTAATAGTTCTCTACATACACTTAAATTCCTATATCCTGCTGTTCTAAATTCGGGAAATGTTAACTTTCTGGGCATTTGAAGTGAGATACGAATAATTTATTTTGTTCCCTTACAAATATATATCTAGATGTCAGAAAAACAATCGTTATAAGAAAATTAGTACACCGATCATTAAAAATGTGGACAGTTTACACCATACCATTTTCACTGGAGTGGTCGGGGACGAGATAGGCATCACGGCGCAGGGAGGCATAATCCCCTGAAAGCACGATTATTCGGGTTTTATGAGTACTCTAAGTCGTTTTTCCGAATGTATCCCTTTGTGGGTGTCTTGTAATGTTAAAGTTACATGTCTAAATACACTGCTTCGCTTTCAAACCTCACGGACATTCCTCTGGCCAGAAACATGCACCATTTAAAAACGCCTCTGTACCCGCTAAGCGCACCATACCATAAACTACGCAGGGTGAGTCTGCTGGGACGAATATTTGTTTTGTGCCTATTTGCCTGTCAACCTATTAACGAAATATATACCCTCATTAAAAAGCGGAAGTCAGGTATTCGCAGAAGCTGAACTGCTTACATCCTGCGTCTTGATGATGGAAGCTATAGTCTTCGAATATTCAATAACCTTTACAAAATCTTAGATTCAGAAGGGAAGAGGGTTCCAAAGTAAAATTTCTTATGCGCGGGAAGAATTTTCAGTTTAGGATAATTATACCTGCAAGTGACGCAGGAAATAGCTGGGTAACATATTTTGCCAACAGACCATATTTGATATCATGGATATTCTTACTTTTGTCTCGGTGCTTAACATGCCTTTTCAGGATCTCTTCATGTGGAGTATGACGTTCTGTGATCATTTTCTCAGTAACTGATTGCTGGAGGCATTACAACCTTCCCCATTAAACGCCCTAGAACCTCAGAGAATACATCGAATTCGCTACTCAGCGTGTTATGGAACCCGCTCTGCATGGGACCACAGTAATTATCAGGAAAAGCAGAGAATGCAGAAGATGATATTTCCGGAGGGAATCTATTATAACAAGGAAAATGACCAACCTCGAACCACAAAATTCAATCCCCTTTATTCGCGCTCGTTGCAGAACCAACGAGCACTTCGGACAAATAAAAAACCCGACTTCTATTCGAAGCCGGGCTTCCGGTGACCCCTCAGGGACTCGAACCCTGGACCTACTGATTAAGAGTCAGTAGCTCTAACCAGCTGAGCTAAGGAGTCTTTTCCGCTGTTGCGGGCTGCAAATCTAACACCTTGTTTTCTATTTCGCAAAACTTCTTTAACTTAAAAGAAAAAAATCGGGTTTTTACACCCGGAAAAGGAGACAAGGAATGGAAACAGCATATATAGTTGCCGGATATAGAACCGCCGTGGGCAAGGCCAAGCGGGGCGGCTTCCGCTTTTACCGGCCTGATGACCTGGCCGTGGATGTAATTACCGGATTATTGAAAAGCGTACCGCAGCTCGACCCCAAAAGGGTGGATGACCTCATTGTGGGCAATGCGGTGCCCGAAGCAGAACAGGGCCTGCAGATCGGCCGTATGATATCTGTACGTGCATTGGGAATAGAAGTTCCAGGTATGACGGTGAACCGTTACTGTGCCTCTGGACTGGAAACTATCGCTATTGCGACGGCCAAGATCCAGTCAGGCATGGCGCATTGTATCATAGCAGGAGGGACGGAGAGTATGAGCCTCGTGCCGGTAGCCGGCTGGAAGACGGTACCTAATTACACCGTGGCCAGTACAACACCAGAATACTACCTGGGCATGGGATTGACCGCAGAAGCCGTGGCGCGTGAGTTCAATGTGTCCCGTGAAGATCAGGACGCATTTGCTTACAGCTCCCACCAGAAAGCCATCAAAGCTATCCAGAACGGCTATTTTAAGGAAGGTATCCTCCCGATAGCTGTTAACGAAGTATATGTGGACGAAAAGGGCCGTAAACAAACCCGCACTTACACGGTAGATACAGATGAAGGTCCGAGAGCGGATACTTCTCCCGAAGCGCTGGCTAAACTGAAACCGGTATTTGCTGCCGGGGGCAGTGTTACAGCAGGTAACTCTTCCCAGACCTCAGACGGCGCGGCCTTTGTCATCGTGATGAGCGAAACCATGGTGAAAGAGCTGAACCTGCAGCCTATCGGCCGGCTGGTAGCCTGTTCTTCCGCAGGAGTACACCCGCGTATCATGGGCATCGGACCGGTAGCCGCTATCCCGAAAGCCCTGAAACAGGCAGGTAAGTCGCTGAATGACATTGACCTGGTGGAACTGAATGAGGCTTTTGCCTCCCAGTCGGTAGCGGTGATCCGTGAACTGGGCATGGATCCTGACCTGGTGAATATCAATGGCGGGGCCATCGCATTGGGGCATCCGCTGGGTTGTACCGGCGCGAAGCTCACAGTACAGATACTCAGCGATCTGAAACGCCTTGATAAGAAATATGGCGTTGTTACAGCCTGTGTCGGCGGCGGACAAGGCATTGCCGGTGTCATCGAGAGATTATAGTAAAAGAGAACAATACTGAGTAGGGGTTGACTAAATAAATGGTAGTCAACCCCTTTTCTTTTTGAGTATCAGGTAACAAATAAAATAATCTGCTTGAATTAAAGTTTTTATTAATTTGGATCCGCAAATGGGACCTGTGTAATAGCCTACGTTAATCATTTTTCCCTATATATCAATACAACCATATCATACTATCTATGGATCGCAGACAATTCCTTACGCTTCCTGCCCAACGCCAGCAAACAGCAGTCAAAGCGAAGACTACTGGCTTTCGTACTGATTCTGGCATTACAGCATATACGGGAGAATTTGGTACTGCCCAGGCGGTACACCTGCTGAAACGCACCATGTTCGGTTCTACAATTGAAGATGTAGCATGGGCGAAAGGTCTGGGTATGGACGCAGCGGTAGATGCATTGATTGATACCATTACCCCGGTTACCACACAACCAGTAAATACATATGGAGAAGACGAAACTGGTATCGCTCCCGGCGCTACCTGGGTGAATTCTGCTCCCCCTCCTGAAGAAGGTGATCTTGACCGGAAAAGATGGTCTTCCTATAAAGCATGGTGGCTGAAAGTGATGATTGACCAGTCACGCAGTATCCAGGAAAAAATGGTGCTCTTCTGGCATAACCATTTCGCAACAGAAATGGATATGGTGAATGATGCCCGCTACATATATAAGCACAATGTCATGCTGAGAAATAATGCTACCGGCAATTTCAAGGCATTGACCAAAGCTGTGACCCTCGATCCGGCGATGCTCAAATACCTGAACGGCTATCTGAACGGAAAGGAAAGCCCGGATGAAAACTATGGCCGTGAGCTGCATGAACTCTTCACGGTAGGTAAAGGACCTGATTCCGCTTATACGGAAGAAGATGTAAGGACAACCGCTACCGTGCTGACAGGTTACAGGATCAACCCGGTGACGATAGAGTCTTACTTTGATTCTACACAGCACGTGATCACCAACAAGGAATTCTCAAGTTTCTATAATAACGCTAAGATCACTGGTAAAACAGGCGCTGAAGGAGCCAGTGAACTGGATGACCTGCTGAATATCATTTTTGCTCAGCAGGAAGTATCAAAGTTCATCTGCCGTAAACTGTACCGTTTCTTCGTGTATTACCTGATAGACGATGCCGTTGAACAGAATGTGATCGCACCACTGGCAGAGATCTTCCGTACAAACAAATTTGAACTGAAGCCAGTACTTAAGGCCCTGTTCAAGAGTGAGCACTTCTTCGATCCGCTGAATATGTCAGCACTGATCAAGAGCCCGATGGAATTTGCCGTAGGTCTGGTACGTGAATTTGGTATAGAATTCCCGGCAGACTATATGGCGGCTCATGAGTCGCTGGATGCCATCCGCCGTCATTGCGCCAGCATGCTGCAGGACATCGGAGACCCTCCACAGGTAGCAGGTTGGGAAGCCTATCACCTGGCGCCGCAGTACCATGAGATCTGGATCAATACAGACACCCTGCCCAAACGTAACATGATGACTGATTCCATCATTAGCAGCGGTGGCTTTGGTGGTGTAAAGATCGATGTACTGGCTTTCACCGAGAAATTCTCTGACCCTTCCAATCCTGTTGCGCTGATCCAGGACGCACTGGACCTCTTATACCGTATCGAATTATCTGACGCATCAAAGGCAAGAATAAAGAACATCATCCTGCTCAGTGGCCAGAACCCTGACAGCGATTACTATTGGACAGATGCCTGGAATACCTGGAAATCCAATCCTACATCCGCTAACCGCAACATTGTGGAAAGCCGTCTCCAGACACTGTACAAGTACCTGATGAATTTATCTGAATATCAATTAGCCTGATCTTAGAAAGACCTATAAACTATGAAACGCAGAGACTTCCTTAAATATTCCGCCCCGGCAACGGTTCTGCCTACCTTTATAAACGGATTTTCTGTAAAGGCTTTCGGCGCTTCATCGCTGCTGAATGCGTTGCAGAAATCTGCAGAAGATAATGACCACGTGTTGGTGATGATCCAGATGATTGGTGGTAATGATGGTCTTAATATGATCGTTCCGCTGGATGTGTACGCGGATTATCAGAATGCCCGTAAAAATATCGCTATCCCGGAAGGATCGGTATTGCCACTGGCCAACAATATTAAAACAGGTTTCCACCCTGCTATGACAGGGCTGCAGGAACTGTACGATAATGGTAAAGTATGTGTGATCCAGAGCGTAGGTTATCCCTCTCCGGATTATTCCCACTTCCGCGCAATGGATATCTGGATGAGCGGTTCTGATCAGAACCAGATCCTGGAAACCGGTTGGGCGGGTCGTTACCTGGAAACACAGTTCCCTGGCTTCCCTGACGCTTACGAAGGTGCTGAGCCCCTGGCTATTCAGATCGGTTCCCTCACTTCTCCGGTATTCCAGGGTAATGATGCAAATATGGCTGTGGCTATCTCCAGCTCTACCGACTTCTATAACCTGATCGAAGATATTAACGACCCTGTTCCCAATACCCACGCGGGTGTTGAGCTGGAATACGTGCGTCTGATCGCCAAACAGTCCAATAAATTTGCTGATGCCATCAAAAAGGCTGCTGCGAATGTTACTTCACAGAGCCCTTATCCTGACAACAGGCTGGCAGAGCAGCTGAAAATAGTAGCGCGCCTGGTAGCCGGTGGGTTGAAAACCCGCCTCTACATGGTAACGCATGCCTTCTTCGATACACATGCTAACCAGACGCAGTCAGGCGATACCACCAAAGGTGATCACGCAAACCTCCTGGGCCAGCTGTCGGATTCTATCAAGGCGTTTATGGACGACCTCACCAAGCTCAAGGCATCGCGCCGTGTAGTAGGCATGACCTTCTCTGAGTTCGGCCGTCGTATCAAATCCAATGGTAGTATGGGTACCGACCACGGTGCTGCTGCCCCGATGATCGTATTTGGCGATTATGTACTGCAGGGTGTGCTTGGATCTTCTCCCGACATTCCTACAGAAACCAATGTGGCCGACAATATGCCGATGCAGTACGACTTCCGTTCTGTATACGCCTCATTGCTGGAACAGTGGTTCTGCGTGGACAATGCAACACTCCAGACCATTCTCTTCAAGGATTATCAGCGTCTGCCTATCGTGAGCGGTATTGCCTGTGGCACCCTGACTAACATCGACGATGTGAATAATGGCAGCAATAACCTGATCACCAATTATCCGAATCCATTCGTGTCTACCACGACACTGAAATATAAGACAAGGGGTGGCCACACCATGGTCCAGGTCTTCGATACTATGGGCCGCCTGGTGGCAACGCCTGTCAATAAGATCCAGCCTGCCGGAGAATACAGCATCACCTTCGATAGCGGTAATCTCGCCAGCGGTATCTTTTACGCACGCCTGCAGAATGGTGTGTATCAGCATGTAAGATCGATGCTGAAAGTAAAGTATTAATAATCAGCACGGAAAATATTCCGGGAGTCCATAGCAGCTATGCTATGGACTTTTTTCATGCTAAGACCATCCGCCAGCCATCAGCCCTATTGCTCATTTATGGACTAATACTATGTATGAGCAACATTGTTGCATTTATTCCCTACCTTTGTTACCGTTCAAACTCATGATCTGAAGCATAAGGTGTTATATAGGATATTGGCTATCATGCTGTTGGGGGTATTTGTATTTAATACTACCCCCCGGGCATTTATACACCAGTTCTTCCCGCACCATGATACTGAAGATGAAGCTCCGGTAGCAAAGCATGGCCCCGCTTTTTCCGTTAAACACGTACACTGCGGTTTCCTGCAAATAGAACCGGAACCTTATGAACACACCACTACATTTTATCATGTACTGGTGAAGGAGATATCCTGGCATTACGCCATCCCGGTTATCCCGGTTATTGAATACCTACCCCACAGAACACTTCCTCCCCGTGCGCCCCCGGTAACAGCGCTCGTTTAGTTTTTTACATGCACTCTTATGAAAGGGCATCCTGCCCGTATTGTTACTATTATAGCAACGCTGTGTTGCTGTATAGATAATTGTCTATAAACAAATCTTTCTATGCACTATTTACGTGTCTTTATTATAGCTTTAGTTACCAGCTTGCTTATATATATTCCCGGTTTTGCCTCAATATTAAATGACGATGATGCCGGCAGCTCGCTTAAAGGAACAGTAACAGATAAATCTTCTCACAGCCCATTGCCCGGGGCTACTGTTTATTTGCCAGACCTGCATGTTGGCGCTTCCGCCAACGCTCAGGGCGAATATGAAATCAAAAACCTGCCTAAGGGAAAATTCCTGGTGGAAGTACATTATATCGGCTATGCCGCATTTACAACAACAGTACAGATCAACGGTGTTACACAGCAGGACTTTGCCCTGTCAGAGACGCTGCTGGAGAAAAATGAAGTGGTGATCACCGGTGTGAACATGGCCACTACATTGAAGAAAACGCCTACGCCGGTAAGTATTGTAAGAAAAGATTACCTGGATGCCAACATCTCTACCAATATCATTGATGCGATTGCCAAGCTGCCTGGGGTAAGTCAGCTGACTACCGGACCTGCCATCTCCAAACCTTTTATACGTGGTCTCGGATATAACCGCGTAGTAGTAGTGGGCGATGGTGTACGCCAGGAAGGACAACAATGGGGAGATGAACATGGTATTGAGATCGATGATTATAATGTAAGCAAAGTGGAAGTATTGAAAGGCCCAGCCTCCCTGGTATATGGCTCCGATGCGCTTGCCGGTGTTGTAAATATTGTACCTCCCGGTAGTGTTGCTGCCGGCCAGATAAAAGGGAATGTAGCAGCAAATTACCTCACTAACAACGGACAGATCTCCTATCATGCGGATATTGCAGGTACCACAAAAGGAGGACTGAGCTGGAGCGCTTTTGGTACACAGAAATTTGCCCATGATTATAAGAATAAATACGATGGTTATGTATTCAATTCCAAATTCAAAAATACCAACTACGGTGGTAGCCTGGGACTGAACAAACAATGGGGCTCCTCCATTCTCCGCTTTACTTCCTTCAACCAGGAGCTGGGATTGGTTGAGGGCGACCGTAATGAGAACGGACAATTCATCAAACCGATCAACAATAATGGCGTGGCCGATGAGGCAGTAGCTACAAACGACGATTTTAAATCCTATAGCATCGGTGCACCACGCCAGAAGATCACACATAATAAACTGGTATGGGATAACAATGTTTATCTGCAGAATGGCGGTCGCCTGGCGCTGACCCTGGGTTACCAGTGGAACCGCCGCAAGGAGCTGGGGAATGTACTGGCGCCGGATGAACCTGATCTGTTCCTGAAATTGAATACTTTCAATTATGGACTGAAATACTATCTGCCGGAAATGAATGGCTGGCAGACTACCATCGGGGTAAATGGTATGCAGCAGCAGAATAACATCGGCGGAGAAGAATACCTGATACCCGCTTACGACCTCTTCGATGCGGGGGTATTTGCAGTAACCAGCAAAACATTTGATAAACTGACGGTAAGCGGCGGCTTGCGTTTCGATAACCGCCATATGAATATTAAGGGGCTGCAACTGGATGGTGGTGAAACGAAATTTGCCAGCTTTGATCGTGACTTTTCCAACGTATCGGGTAGTGCGGGACTAAGCTATGCCGCCAGCCAGCAGGTAACCCTGAAGCTGAATGTGGCCCGCGGTTTCCGTGCGCCGAATATTTCAGAACTGGCAGCGAACGGTGTGCATGAAGGAACTATTAAATATGAATACGGCAACCAGGATTTAAAGCCGGAAGTGAGCACCCAGGGAGATCTGGGACTGGAGTTCAACTCACAGCATATTTCCCTAACCGCCGGTGTGTTCTACAATCATATCAGCAATTTCATCTTTGCCCGTAAACTGGTAAATGCAGCTGGTACAGATTCTATCCCGGCTACTGATAATGATGAAGGATATTCCGCTTTTAAATATCAGCAGAACACTGCCAATCTTTATGGAGGAGAATTAATGCTCGATATACATCCGCATCCGATCGACTGGCTGCATTTTGAGAATACCTTTTCTTATGTACGCTCATCTGTTGCCAATAGCACCGATTCAACAAAATATCTACCCAATATCCCCGCAGCCCGCTGGCTTTCTGAGCTGAAAGGGAAGTTCAAAAAGGTAGGAGGCGTCATGCAGAATGCATACATCGGCGTGCAGCTGGATAAGACATTTGCACAGAATGATGTCTTCTACGCCTACCAGACAGAAACAGCTACCTCCGGATACACTTTGCTGAACGCAGGTATCGGTACTGATTTCGTGAATAAGAAAAATAGTAAAGTATTGTTCTCCCTGCATCTGGCAGCTAATAACCTGACAGACGTTGCTTATCAGAATCACCTCAGCCGCTTGAAATATGCTCCTGAGAACGAGGTAACGGGCAGGATGGGCGTATTTAATATGGGCAGGACTTTCAGCATGAAAGTGTCCATCCCGATTGATTTTAAGTGATCACTGACTGATTGATCAGGTAACAGGAAATAATGTGGAAAAGTACATTATTTCCTGTTGCTGTTTATGGGCAGCTTTGTCTCAATGCACTGATCAGCGATCTGTCATAGTTCAGTTGTACTGGTTTGTCGGGATCGACGGTAATATCTTCCAGTTTTTCATTTGCTTTATCCAGCCGCAACCATGCAATGGTAGATTCGTGGTCTTTCTCACTGGCAAACAGTTGCAGGAATAGCTTACTGTTATCCTGCCGGTCTATCCTTACCTTGATGTTCGCTTTCTCGGCAAGATCTGATTTGAAGTCAGAGCTCTGTATGATGTCTGTAATTGTTTTATAACATTCGGGAGGGTAGGGGCCAGCCTGTGGCTTCAGTACTTCCCCCTCCGGGGTATTGCGGGCCGTATCCACAGTTTGTTGCTTTGCAGGCGCCTCATCTGTGACGGCTGTTACGCTGTTGCTGTCTGCCTTTGTTTCTGTTTCCTGTGAGGCGGCCACGCAGCTGCTCAGCAGGGAAATGGCGAAGATGTACAGTAGGTGATTGACTTGCATGAGTTGATCTTTTGCAGAGGTATAACAAAAGTCATGCAATGAATCGGGGTGTAAATGAAGAAGGCTGACTTTGTAGCCAGCCTTCCTTTTGTTTATTTTTCCGGCAATTCTGCCGTGCTTTCATCATAATACACAAAAAAGTACAGATATATGACCCTGCTGATGCGCATCAGCCAGGGCTGCAGTAATATCAGCAAAACGCCGTTTACGCCCAGCCAGATAAAGATGCTGTTGTCTGCCCACGATAAGCCGAAGAATACCCAGTAGGCGATCAACGTTGCTACCGAAAAGGCTACACCTAAAGCATAACTGACATACCCGGTGCCAAACCAGAAACCTGTTTCCAGTTCGTATTTCTGCCCGCAAACGGGACAGCGTTCATGCATATCGAAGGTCCTTTTCAGGTTCGTATAGGCATTTTTGGTCTTAAACATATCTCCTCTGCGGCAATGCGGGCATTTCATAGTAAGCATGCTCAGGAAGTAGTTTGGTCGCTTTTTGCTCATGGGCGCAAAGATAATTATAATTATCGCTCCCCAATCTGTTGCCTCCACATCGCATAATAAAGGCCTTTTTCTGACAGCAACTGATCGTGCGTACCGGTTTCCGTAATGCGGCCTTTTTCCAGAACATAGATCCTGTCGGCATGCATGATGGTGGATAAGCGGTGTGCGATCATAACGGTGATATGTTCCCTTGTAGAGGTAATGTCACGTACTGTATTGGAAATAGATTCTTCTGTAATTGAGTCCAGCGCTGACGTAGCTTCATCAAATACCAGCAGGCGCGGACGGCGCAACAGGGCACGTGCAATAGATAAACGCTGCTTTTCACCACCGGATATCTTCATACCGCCTTCCCCGATCACTGAATTGAGGCCATTATCTGCCCGCTCCAGCAGGGTATTACAGCTGGCCTGCTTCATCACCTGCAGGATCTCTTCATCTGTAGCCTGCGGATTCACGAACAACAGATTCTCCTTGATAGATCCGGAGAACAGCTGGGTATCCTGTGTTACGAAACCGATCTGGTATCTCAGTTCCTCAATATCAATGTTACGGCTGTCCACCCCGTTGTAGTCAATAGAGCCTTCCTGCGGTGAATAAAGACCTACCAGCAGTTTTACCAGGGTGGTTTTACCAGAACCTGAGGGGCCTACAAAAGCGACGGTTTCACCCACGTTGACATTGAAGTTGATGCCATCCAATGCTTTAGAGGTAGCGGTCTGGTGTTTGAAGCCTACATTTTTGAAGGTCAGCTTGTCAATGCGGTTGATCTTAACCGGGTCTACCGGGGTTGGTTCTACCGGCGTGTTCATGATCCGCTCGAAGTTCAGCAGCGATACCTGTGCTTCACGGTAAGCCAGGATGATGTTTCCCAACTCCTGCAAAGGGCCGAAAATGAAGAAGGAGTACAGCTGCAGCGTAAACATCTGTCCTACGCTCACCGTGTCCTTGTATATCATAAAAAGGAGCAGGAACAGAATGGTCTGGCGCAGGAAATTCACGAAAGTACCCTGTATAAAGCTGATACTGCGTACGCTGCGCACTTTCTTCAGTTCCAGCATCAGGATGCGGATGGTGGTCGAGTTTAACCTGCCGATCTCCTGGTGCGTCAGCCCAAGGCTTTTTACCAGCTCGATGTTGCGCAGGGATTCTGTAGTAGCGCCCGCCAGCATGGTTGTTTCCTTGACGATGGTCTTCTGTATGGTCTTAATCTTCCTGCTCAGTACATTGATCAGCCAGCCGAGGATCAGGCTGCCACCAAAATATACGAATACCAGGCTCCAGTGGACGCTAAAGGCATAGATCATTACAAATATGACCCCGATGAAGGCTACGAAGAGTACGTTCACAAAGGACGTGATGAATTTCTCGCTGTCGGTCCTCACTTTCTGGAGCACGGCCAGCGTTTCGCCGCTTCGCTGATCCTCAAACTGCTGGTAAGGAAGCCTTAACGAATGGCGGAGACCATCGGTGTAGATCCTGGCCCCGAACTTCTGGATGATCACATTCACGAAATAATCCTGGAATGCTTTCGCGATACGGGACACCATGGCAACTCCTATAGATGCCAGCAGCCAGAGAATAACGCCTTTTACATACTCAGATTGCGGACGCGGAAGGCCATTGGCCGTGGTGTGCGGATGATTCGCAAAAAGGTCTACGATCCTGCCGAATATATAGGGATCCAACAGGGAGAATACCTGGTTAATGGTAGCTAATAATAAGGCCAGTCCTATCAACCATTTGTAACTTTTCAGATAATATAAAAACAATTTCATGATACTTATGACGGTCTAGAAGACAAAGGTACATTAATATTGATGTTGCAACATGTTTGAGCTGCTACGGTAGAAAAAAATAGAGTAACTTAATACTCAGAATCGGTCACAGCTTATCCAGCACCGGCTAAAATCACCAAAACGGCATTCCACGTCTGCTTTTCTTTTCTTATTGTTTACGATCAGCCTCTCCGGCTGAGCAATCATTAATTCTAACGTTTATGAAGACCTATGATGAGAAACACATCAGGAACATTGTATTATTGGGTGCCGCAAAGAGCGGAAAAACAACCCTTTGTGAAACCATGCTCTTTGAAGCAGGTATTATTCCCCGACGTGGTACCGTAGAAGAAGGGAACACTGTTTCCGATTACCACGATGTAGAGCATGAACGGGGAAGTTCCGTCTATGCCACCTGTCTGCATACCGAATGGCGTGATTATAAGATCAATATCATTGATACGCCCGGGCTGGAGGACTTTATCGGTGAGATCATTTCCTCCATCCGCGTCTGCGATACTGCGCTGCTGCTCCTGAATGCACAATACGGAGTAGAAGTAGGTACAGAACAGATATGGGATTATGTAGACAAATACCAGAAGCCAACTATCCTGGCGGTCAACCAGTTAGACGCAGAACAGGCCAACTTTACCCGTACGGTGGATGAGGCGCGCCGCGTATTCGGTCCGGCGGTGACCATCATGCAATATCCTGTAAATCAGGGTACAGGGTTCAATAGTGTGATCGATCTGCTTAAAATGACGATGTACCGTTTCCCTGAAAATGGTGGAAAGCCCGAGAAGCTCCCCATTCCTGACAGCGAGAGGGAGCAGGCGGAGCGACTTCATAACGAGCTGGTAGAAAAAGCGGCCGAAAATGATGACACCCTCATGGAACAGTATTTTGAAAAAGGCAATCTCGATGAAGACGAAATGAGGCAGGGGCTGAAAATAGGCATGCTTAAACACCAGGTATTCCCCGTTTTCTGCCTCTCAGCCATCAATAATATGGGCAGTGGCCGTTTAATGGGTTTCATCGATAATGTGGCCCCGGCTGCCGTAGATATGCCTCCTGAACAGGCAGAAGACGGCAGCGCTATTCCCTGTGATCCTTCCGCATCACCAGTCTTATTCGTGTTTAAAACCCTCCAGGAGCCCCATATAGGGCGCCTTTCGTTTTTTAAGGTACTGGCAGGCGAAATAAAAGCAGGTGTTGAATTATACAATGAGAAGGGTAGTACCATGGAAAGGCTGAACCAGTTGTTCATTACTGATGGCCGTAACCGGCAAAATACCGAGGTATTACGCGCGGGGGATATTGGCTGTACACTGAAACTGAAAAATACCCTTACCAATCATACTCTCAGCGACAAACAATCAGGTAAACAGGTAAAACCTATTGAATTCCCGGGTCCCAAGGTGAGAGTGGCCATTGAGGCTACCAATAAAGCAGATGATGAAAAACTGGGGGAAGTGCTGGCGGAATTGCATATGGAAGATCCTACCCTGGAAATAGAATACAACCGCGAATTAAAACAGGTAATCCTGCATGGACAGGGAGACCTGCACCTGGCTGTTACCAAATGGAGGCTGGAAAATATCTACAAGATGCATGTGGAATATTTACCTGCAAAAATTCCCTACCGCGAAACCATCCGGAAACATGCTGCGGCTACCTACCGACACAAGAAACAATCCGGTGGCGCCGGCCAGTTCGGAGAGGTCTTCCTCACTATTGAACCCTATTATGAAGGCATGCCGCCTTATAAGGAGCATCCTGTGCGCGACACAGATGAAATAGACCTTAACTGGGGCGGAAAGCTGGTGTTCAATAACTGCATCGTAGGAGGAGCCATTGATGCCCGTTTCCTGCCTTCCATCCTCAAAGGCGTGATGGAAAAAATGCAGGAAGGGCCCCTTACCGGCTCTTATGTGCGGGATATCCGGGTGAGTGTTTATGATGGTAAAATGCACCCTGTAGACAGCAATGATATCTCTTTCAAAATAGCCGGTATGATGGCGTTCCGGGACGCCTTTCACCAGGCAGCGCCGCAGTTGCTGGAACCGGTATTTGATATCGAGATCGCCGCACCCGACGCGATGGCGGGAGATGTAATGAGCGAGCTACAGAGCCGCAGAAGTATCATTACCGGTATGGATACGCAGAATAATTACCAGGTTATCAAAGCCCGTACCCCGCAGGCAGAGCTGGATAAATTGTATGCAGCGCTGCGGAATGTTACGCAGGGTAAGGCTAAGATCAAGACCGCGTTCGCGGAGTATGCCCCCGTGCCGCCTGATGTACAGAAGAAATTGTCTGAAGAATATAAAAGCGCGGAACTGGTGGCATAATGGACTATTTGTCCCACCAGTCTTCTCTGTCCAGACTTCTGCAATGAATAGCTTCTGCCAGGTGTTCGATCTTTATGTGTTCACTGGCTTCAAGATCGGCCGCAGTACGGCTTACCTTGAGAATCCTGTCATAGGCACGTGCGGAGAGCTTAAGCTTCTGCATGGCATTCTTTAGAAGATCTTCACCTTCTTTGCTCAACCTGCATACTTTCCGTAGCAGGCTGCTGGTCATCTGCGCATTGCAGTATATACCCCTGTAAGCCCTGAACCGGGCGTTTTGTATCTCTCTTGCCATTAATACCCGTTCCCGTATAATTACGCTGGGCTCCCCATCAGAATGGTCCAGCAGGGAGTGTACGGGCACGGGTGTTACTTCTATATGCAGGTCTATCCTGTCCATTAACGGGCCAGACACCCTGTTCAGGTACCGTTGTACGGAACCGGGCGCGCAGGTGCAGGCCTTCTCGGGGTGATTAAAGAAACCGCAGGGGCAGGGGTTCATACTGGTAACCAGCATGAAGCTGGCGGGAAACTCAACCGACAGTTTGGCCCGGGAAATAGACACTCTTCTTTCTTCTATAGGTTGCCGCATTACCTCAAGTGCCTGCCTGCTGAACTCGGGCAGCTCGTCCAGGAATAGTACGCCGTTGTGTGCCAGCGATATTTCACCCGGTTGTGGAATGGCCCCTCCGCCGATCAATGCGGTATGACTAATGGTATGATGCGGGGAGCGGAAAGGTCTTTGTGTGATCAATGAAGCATCCGCCGGTAGTTTGCCGGCTACAGAATGGATCTTGGTCGTTTCCAGTGCCTCCTGTAAACTAAGCGGTGGCAATATCGTACAAAGTCTGCGGGCCAGCATGGTCTTGCCTGCGCCCGGAGGACCGATCAGCAGCGCATTATGTCCGCCGGCTGCAGCTACCTCCAATGCGCGTTTAATGGTGTATTGGCCTCTTACATCGTTAAAGTCGATATCAAAATGCTGCTGCCCGTTCGCAAACTCCGCTCTCGTGTCTACAAATACCGGCTGCAGCGTATCGGGCGCCTGCAGAAAATCGATCACTTCCTGCAGATGTGTAACGCCATATACTTCGAGGTTATTCACCATCGCTGCTTCGCGGGCATTCTGTGCCGGTACGATCAGGCCCTTGAAACCTTCTTTTCTGGCCTGGATGGCAATAGGTAAGGCACCCCGGATGGGTTGTACGGTACCATCCAGGGATAATTCTCCCATGATGGTGAATTGTGATAAGAGGTCAGGGCTGATCTGTTCTGACGCGGCTATCAACCCTAATGCAATGGGCAGGTCATAGGCAGAACCGGCCTTCCTGATATTGGCCGGAGCCATGTTCACGACTGTCCTGAAACGGGGAAACTTAAAGCCGATGTTAATGATGGCAGATTCGATGCGCCGTTCACTTTCTTTGACAGCGCTGTCCGGTAAGCCTACAATGTAAAACTGGGTGCCTTTGGGAGCAACGTTTACTTCAATAACAATGGAAATGGCTTCTACGCCTTGTACGGCACTGCCGTAGGTTTTTACGATCATAGATAAGGATAAAATTGAGAATGAATAAATATGGATGCCGAATTTAGAGAAAGGTCTGCATCCAATATTTATTCATTCTGTGCATTTTATTTTATCTCATTCAGTAAGTCCAGTACTTTCTCTCGCTTAAGGATGAGGTATCCGATCTTTTCTTTTGCTACACCATCTTTCAGCTGATAGGTGAAGTACAGGTTATCGTCTATGACCTGCGATTCAAAATATTTAAACCGGATATTCTGTGCATTTTGCAGCTCTTCCGCGATCTCGTACAGATGTGTAGATAGGATGAAAAGACAATTGGTGCTCTTCAGTAATCCATTTACCACAGCGAGTGAGCAATTCTTCGCATCTTCCACATTGGTACCTTTAAACATTTCATCTATCAGTACCAGCCATTTCCTGTTATCATTTATCTTGATGATAGTGTTCTTGATACGTTGTACTTCATTGAAGAAAAAACTTTCTCCTTTAAAGATGTTGTCCTGTACCTGGATATTGCTGAATATACCGTTAAAGAAGCTCAGCTTCATACTTCCCGCAGGCACCCCCATGCCTATATGCGCGAGGAACACAGCTACTCCCACTGCTTTGATAAAAGTTGTTTTCCCTGCCATGTTGGCTCCTGTCAGGAACAGGAAGTGCGACTGTGGTTTCATGGTGATATCGTATGCCACTGGTTTGGGCAGAATGATATGATAGAGATTATCCAGCTGTACAAAGGGATGAGGCGTATCTTCAAACACGGGGAATTGCAGGTTGAAATGCCGTACAGCCTTTGCCATAGCATAATAGGCGTCAAGGCGGCGATAGATATCCAGCAGTTCGGAAATGGTTTTCCGCTGTCTCTTCCGGATGTAATGGTCATACCGTAGTATCTGTACAAAGGATACAGGGCCAGCCTCGCTTGCTGTTATGATATCATTGAATTCTTTCTGATAAAGCAGGTGATGGGCCCTGTCCAGTAATTGCTTCAGTATCTTCGGCGTCTGGTCTGTATTGAAATTCTTTTCCAGCTGGCGGAATCCCGTCAGGAGATTGAGCAGCTGGGTAAAGGAGAATTTAATAAAACTATAGTCCGGTGAAAAAATGGTTTTAGTCAGCAGCGCGCTTACAAGCAATGGAACACCATCCGGGTTGCTGATCGGCTCTATCTGTGCTTCCAGGTAGTTCTCCATCACGACGATAGTACCATTACTGATGATATCTGCAGGCCAGCTGTCTTCCTGCTGCAGGATGTATTGTAATACTTTCTGACGCTCTTCTATGGAAGCAATATCTTTTAAAGGATTGCTGTAGAGGTATCGTAAGTAATCCTTGCCACCTGTGGTAGTGGTAAAATCCAGTTTATGAAACAGCGAATATTCTTCTTCACGGTTAAATATGGAGAGATCATAGTAGGTTGTTTTGTCCAGTTCCATGCACAGGTATTTTTAGTGAATATACGTATAATCGAAAAAGCATTGGTATCATGACGATGCGCTGTTCCCAATAATATGTATAGATGCAGGGCGCCGCCATTTCCATAAATGCAGAGGATGGTAATGTTACAAAAGAAAATGCTCTTATCAATGAACGATAAGAGCATTTTCCTTTATCTGTTGAATAAGATGATCAACGGTTAAATAACAGGCGCTGTCCCCGTTCCGCTTCATTGAAACGACCATTCTCATAAGCCAGGTGTCCGTTCACGAATGTATGTGTAACAGCTGCCGGGAAAGTATGTTCTTCAAAAGGAGACCAGCCGCATTTATAATAGATATTCTGTTTATCCACCGTAGTGGCCTGTTGCAGATCAACGATCACGCAATCAGCGAAGTAGCCTTCCCGCAGGTAGCCCCTGTCTTTGATCTGAAAGCATACTGCCGGCGCATGGCACATCTTTTCCACCACTTTTTCCAGGGTGATATTGCCCAGCGATGCATGTTCCAGCATCAGCAGCAGGCTATGCTGCACCAGCGGTACGCCGGAAGGCGCCTGTAAGTAAGGCTGATGTTTTTCTTCCCATGTATGTGGCGCATGGTCTGTTGCGATAATGTCCAGCCTGTCATCCAGCAGGGCTTTCCAGAGTGCATGTTTATTGTGTACTGCTTTGATAGCCGGATTACATTTGATCAGGTTGCCCCGCCATGGGTAGTCATCCGCAGAGAAATGCAGGTGATGCACACATACTTCCGCAGTAATGCGTTTCTCTTCCAGGGGCAGCATATTGCTGAACAGTTGTAATTCTTTTTCGGTCGAGATATGCAGGATATGCAGTCTTGAATTGAATTTTTTGGCAAACTGGATAGCCGCGAGAGAAGACTCGAAACAAGCTTCTTCATTGCGGATGATGGGGTGATAGTCTACAGTAAGATTTTCCGCACCCACTTCCTGTTTATACTTTTCCAGGTTAGCCTTAATGATCTTTTCGTCCTCGCAGTGTGTAGCGATCAACAACTCGCTGCCTGAGAAGATCTGTTCAAGCGTAATGTAATTGTCTACCAGCATATTACCGGTAGAAGAGCCCATGAAGATCTTTACGCCACAGATCCGGTCTTTTCTGGCATTTGTTTTCAGTACTTCTTCCACATTATCATTGGCTACACCCATGAAAAAGGAGTAGTTCGCCAGTGAATGCTGTGCGGCAATATTATATTTATCTTCCAGTAATTCCTGTGTAAGTGCCGCCGGTTGCGTATTAGGCATTTCCATGAAACTGGTGGTGCCTCCGGCTACTGCTGCGCGGGCTTCGGTATAAATGGTGGCTTTGTGCGTAAGGCCTGGTTCACGGAAATGGACCTGGTCGTCAATAACGCCGGGCAGGAGGTGCTTGCCTTCCCCGTTAATTTCTGTGTATTGACCGCTCACATTCAATTGCGGAGCTATTTTCGCGATGCGGCCATCTTGTATATATACGTCCTGAACAGTAGTGGTGCCTTCGTTGACCACTGATATATTGCGGATGATGTAATTCATGGCGCAAAGATAGTAAATAGACAATTTGTCCACAGACTAACTATGTGCGGCAGGAACTCAACCTTCCAGGTGGATGGAAAAAACGATCATCCTCGAATTCAGCTTATCGATCACATTGGAGTAACGCAGGTGCTCATCTTTCACATGTACGTTACCAATACCATTGCTGATCTTGAACTCAGGAGAGAAGATAAAACTGGGGAAGTAGAACTCAAAGCCGGCTCCGAACTCATAACCATAGTCGCTTTTCCTGATCTTCACCAGGTCTTCCGCACGACGGGCCCTCGCATTGGAAGCAAGGTCATAGTCGTATTTCAGACCACCGATCGTGTACACGCGCATGTTACCGATACGGTCAGATTTGAATTTCAGCTGCAGTGGAAAGCTGAGCAGGATAGACTCGATGTTCTTGGTCGTTTCTCTTGCCGGATAGTTCTCTTTATAGTAGAGGTTTTTGGAGGCAAATAATAGCTGCGGATTGAAGCGGATGTCGAAGTTCTCGCTCAGGCGTACGTTTCCCAGTAAGCCCAGGTTAAAACCGAAGGTCCTTAATGGTTCAGCTACCATAATAGAGTCCTGCTTGAGGAAGATCTCATCATGGTATAACTTGAAATTGGAATTGTTGCCTGCAAGTGTGATACCAAAGTAATAGGGCTTGGCGTCATGTTCTTCCATGTTCATCACAGACTGCGCTTTCACGCTACCTGTATTCCATAGGATTACCAGAAGAAGTACTAGCGGGATGCGCAATAAATAGAGCTGATGCCGAATGTGAGCTTTTTGCATGTTACTGCTTGGAAACCGGTATTAATTAAAATATTACACATTTCCTGACCTTGTGGGAACGCTTTCACGGACTCCGGCAGATAGGTATATGCTGCTTCGCTCCTGGCTATCCATTTCCCGATCAAAGGTGTAATATAACGAAAATATAAATTATATAATTGTTTAATAGGAAAAACGGTCGGATTGGAGAATTCCAATATTACCAGCTTTCCTCCCGGCTTTAGTACACGCAACATTTCAGCCAGTCCTTTTTCCAGATTCTCGAAGTTACGTACGCCGTATGCTACCGTTATAGCATCAAACGTCTTGTCTGGAAAACTTATTGTCTCACTGTCGCCCAGCTGGAGGGTTATTTTGTCGGATAGTCCCAGTTTATTGATCTTTTCACGTCCGTGAGCAAGCATGCCCTCAGAGATGTCAATCCCGGTTATTGTACTGGGTTGCAGCATCTTATTCGCCATAATGGCAAAGTCGCCCGTGCCGGTGGCCACATCAAGCATTTTCTTTGGCTGTAAGGTCTTTAGTTGTTTTAAAGCCTTTTTACGCCATTGGATATCAATACCTAATGACATGAAATGGTTGAGGAAATCGTAGCGGTGAGCAATGTCGTTGAACATGGTCGCTATCTGTTCCTTCTTGCTGAGTTCTGATGTGGCAAACGGTACAATCTTCTTATCTGACATAGCCCGCAAAGTTAGGAGAAAATAGAGAAATGCCGGCAATAAGTAAATTTTCATGAACTTTGTGCCCGAAGAGTAATAATATGATCATCAAGAGCGCAGAATACCTCATCAGTAATGTTGACTGGCAGAAATGTCCCACTCCGAATCTCCCGGAATATGCCTTTATAGGCCGTTCCAACGTGGGAAAGTCATCCCTGATCAATATGTTGGCAAACAATGAAAAGTTGGCTAAAACGTCCGGAACACCGGGTAAAACGCAGCTTATCAACCACTTCCTGATCAACCAGGCCTGGTACCTGGTAGACTTGCCGGGATATGGCTTTGCCAAGGTGAGTCAGTCGCAGCGTAGATCCTGGGAGCAGATGATCGAGAATTATCTCCGGAAAAGGGAGAACCTGGTCAATGTGTTTGTACTGATAGACAGCCGCCATACCCCGCAAAAGCTGGATATCGACTTTATTAACCAGCTGGGAGAGTGGCAGATCCCTTTCTCCCTGGTATTTACCAAAGCAGATAAGAATACCCAGGCGGAAACCAGCCGGAATATCAAGGCATTCCTGAATAAGCTCAGGGAAACATGGGAATTTCTCCCTGCCCATTTTGTAACCAGCACTGTGAAAAAGACAGGCAGAGATGCTATCCTGTCAATGATAGACGAGATGAATACAGAATTCCGGGCCATTGCCTAGCCCGGCAAAACAAATTAAGGCTTCACCCGCACATACACACGGCCGACGTGGACGCTGGAATGCACTGATAAGAGGGATAAGGTGTCATTCCCTGTGATATTGCAGCTGAATATCCGTGGATTCCATGGATCACTGTCTGCCACCAGGTAGGGCTGGCGATCGCTTTTAAGGGCCATCAGGTAGGTTTCCCTGGAGATCAGCGAGCCACGATTGTAGGTAAGCATATTGTTACCATCGAATTTCAGGATCTCTAAAGAGGTTGTATCAGGCTGAACCAGGGTATTTCCCCCGGAAGGCTTCGAATACAACAGCCGCCAGCTGCCCTGCAGCTTTTGGGAAGAAGTGTCGGAGATAGTCTCTTTTTTGCACGAGGAGTTGGCAAATACTAACAGTAGTATGACAGTTATGTAGGCACGCATGTTGGACAGCTATTCAGTAAAATCAGTATAACAGTATCAGTATAACAAGTATAAATTAAGGATTTTTTTTCAAATTAAAAGAGCCCCGTCCGGATGAGAAAGCCGGGAGTTGAAAGGTTAAGGCCTCGAAATGAGGCCTGGACTGCGTTTGAGCCTTCTGCTTTTACGAAGAGTTAACATAACAATATTTTTCCGGGATTTTCGTTCACTGTCCGCCGGGCACCCTGCCTGATGGAAAGGCATACCCTGTTTCGCACACATATAATGGCCACTGGCCGGCGCGCTGTTACCGGGATAGCAATATAAAGACCAGTTTCTAGAGGAAAACCGGTATGATGGCCGTTCTCAAAGCATTTGCAGCCTTTTATGGCAGGTATGTCTAAAAGGTATCTGTAATCCGTATTGTGGGCGGATAATTGGCTTGAGGGTATCGGTTTTTCAGGGGGAAGAAAGCCCCCGGATGCGAAGGAACGCATCCTGACAGCGGGGAAAGTAAATATCAGCCTGCAGGCTTAGTTCACTACCTTATCCGCACAGCAGCTGCTGGCGAAGGCGTCTGGTTTTGCTTTAAAGGCAAATCCCATTCCCAGGATGTAACCCATTGCCTCACGCAGGGCCAGGTTACTTTTGAACTGGGGGTTCGTGTTAATGTCTGCATGTACTTCCATGTCCACATCATATTCAGTGAACATGTCACACAGTTCATAGGCGATCTCAATACTCTTGGCTACCTCAATGAGCATACGCTCCTTGATGGAGTAAGAGTCGCGTGTTTTGTCGTTGTGGATGAACATGAAACCTCCATGTCCTTCACGCAGGAAAACGATCACTGTTGCAAATTCTGTTTCTGCACCTTTTACCTGTGAGTCCGTGCCAATACACACTTTTAAGTGAAAGCCCTTTCCGGTTTCCCGGACAATTGCCTGGCGTACTTCTTCTTTAATGGGCAAATGAATCGGTTCGCCGTTGAATCTTCTCCATTTCATGATAATATATATGATTAGAGTGAATAGGCGTGGTAGTTAAGATTACATTTATGCCGTTCTGTCGTTATAAATCCTTGCTGGTAGGGGAAAATTATAAGTAATATACAAAAATTAATCAGCAATCAGATAAGAGAAAGCAAGAATTAACGGCATCTTATTCCGGAAGGGACAACATTTCACAGGAGGGTAATAGTGGCTACAGGCCTTAATACTGGCCAGTGCTCAACAACACCAGTGTACAAGCTTCCATCGTTTCAATACCTTTATTTTCAGCCAATGTGGCCAGCTCCTCATTCTCTGTACCCGGGTTAAAAATGATGCGTTTCGGGTGCAATTGCAGGATATAATCATAATACTCCCGCTGTAGCACCGGATTCATATACAGGGTAACGGTGTCCACATCTGCAGGCACCGGATGCTCTTTCGTAACAGGGATATCGCCTATCTGTGCCTCTTTTTTGCCGATAGCAAGTACAGGATGCCCTTTTGCCGCCAATCTGGACACTGCCAGGTAGCTATATCTTGTCGGGTTGGGAGAGGCGCCTAATACAACTGTGAGTTTCTTATCGTTCATAACCATCTTTTTAAATGTACCCACCAGGGTATAAACCCCGGCAGGCACTTTCTATTAAGAGCAAACATTAAACCATAATGATCTATATGAGGTGATACCGACGCCTTGGCAGTTGACCGATAATATTTTCCATGGCAGGCTGAAGTTCAGGATACTCAAAAACAAAACCTGCCTGCAGGGCGCGGGTGGGTAGCACCCAGCGACTTTTCAACAGCAGCTCAGTTTCGGTGCCAATAAGTCTGGCCCCGATATACAACATCCAGGTAAACGCAGGCAAGCCGAAAAGATGACCTGCCGCCTTCCGTAATGTTTTCATAAACTGCCGGTTGCTGACAGGATGAGGTGCGCTGCAATTAAATACACCATCCAGTTCCGGACGCTCATATAGCCATGCCATCATCCGGCATACATCATTGATATGTACCCAGCTGAATTGCTGCCTTCCGCTTCCCTGGTAGCCCCCCAGTCCAAATTTGATAAGATTGAGATATGGTGCTATAACCCCTCCCTGGTGACCCAGCGTTACGGCTATACGGAGAATGACCTTACGGGTACCCGGCGTCTTTTGCTCGTTAAAGACTGCTTCCCAGCGTTTGCATACCTGTACGGAAAAATCATTTTCCATCTCTCCCGTAAATTCATCCATAGGCCGGTCTTCTGCATGCCGGTAAATAGTGGCAGAGGCGGCATTGATCCACAATGCCGGCGGACGCTGTAAGGTTCGTATGGCAGCGCCCAGCACCGAAGTCGCATTTGTCCTGCTATCAAATATTGCCTGTTTATTTTCTTCCGTGTAGCGGCAGTTCACGCTTTTCCCGGCCAGGTTGACCAGCAGGTCGGCATTTTCAAGTTGTTCTGACCACGTGTCCAGGCTTCGGCCATCCCACTTTATATAGCTTACCCGGCCATGCCCGGCAACCGGATGACGGGTAAGAATAACAATGTCATTATCGCTACCAAAGTAGTCGATCATACCTGTGCCGATGAACCCTGTTCCTGCTGCAATGACTATTTTTTTATTTTTCATGGTATGCGGATTAATACTGTTTCTGAACTTTCAGTAAAAAGTGAAACATTTGGAGAAAAAATATTACTTGAATAATTTCATTAGCGTTCCATAGAACCAGCTTTCTTCCGCTTTCACGAAAGAGTTGATCACCTTGTCTGTCTGATGGGCGAACTTATTGATGCCCTGGATGGATTCTTTGAAGGCTTTTACGTGTTTATCTTTCGCATCTCCTTCCACTTCCTGCAATTGGTTCAGGGTCTTGAGAATAGGATCCAGCTCCCGGCGTTTCCGTTCCCTGGCAATTTCAGTGGCTACCTTCCAGATGTCCTTTTCGGCGGTAAAATATTCCTTCCTTTCCCCAGGGATCAATACACGTTCCACCAGCCCCCAGTTGATCAGTTCCCGCACGTTCATATTGGTATTGCCGCGGGAAATATTCAGTTCCGTCATAATATCTTCGGCACTCAGCGGATCTGGCATGATCATCAGCAGGGCATGGATCTGGGCCATAGTACGGTTAATGCCCCATTGGGCACCCAAAGATCCCCAGGTTTGTATAAACTGTGCTTTTGCTTCTGCCAATTTCATGTAATCCTCTTTTCGTTACCCCAAATGTAATGCTAAGTTATTGAACTTTCAAAAGAAAGTGAAAGAGGGTGAGGCTGGTTAGGAATGGGGTGTTTGTGTTTGTTGGTTTTCAGCTGTTTTATCGGCGGGAATGAAGGGCAACTCTGTTACCATCAGGATCAAAGAAGATGGCGAAATACCCCAGGTCCTGTAACTCAGATACGGGGCGTTTGTCCAGTTCTATCTTACCGCCTGCCGCCTCCACACGTTCCAGTACATCTGAGAGATCATCGCCGGCATGCAGGTAGATCAATGCGCCACGTTGGCTGGGAAAATATTCGGAGCCCTGAACAATGGCTCCGCCGATACCATGATTTTGTTTGTCGAATGGGAAAAATGCTGTCCTCTTCAGACCCAACTGTTCTTCCGGCATTTCATAGTTGAATATTTTGCTGTAAAATTTCCTTGCCCTGTCAAAATCATGTACAGGGATTTCGAACCAGCTTAACGCATTCTTAGGAATCTCCATTGATCATTTGTTGTTGGGGGCCACTTAAATTTAATCATTTAAATAGCAATTCCCAAATTCTGCTGCTGAATAACAGCGTGTTAAGAAGATAGGGAATGGATCCGTATGCGAACAAAAAAAGGCTGCGTCAACTTGACGCAGCCTTTCTCTTTATAGTTCGTTGTGATATTTACATTATACCAGCATTGTTACCGGATTTTCCAGGTAGCTTTTCAGCGTAGCCAGGAAACGTGCTCCTACAGCGCCATCCACACTACGGTGATCACAGCTGAGGGTCAGCTTCATGATGTTCACTACTTTGAACTGTCCTTTCTCGGAAACGACTGTTTCTTTAATACCACCAACAGCCAGGATTGCGGAATCCGGAGGGTTGATGATGGCAGTAAATTCGTCTATACCCATCATACCAAGGTTAGAGATAGTGAAGGTATTGCCGGAGAAATCCTGCGGCTGCAGTTTTTTGTTTTTGGCTTTGTCGTACAGTTCTTTCGCTTCACCAGCTATCTGGCTCAGGCTCTTCTGATCAGCAAAACGGATCACCGGAACGATCAGGCCATCTTCTATTGCTACAGCGGAACCGATATGTACATGGTGGTTCTGGCGGATGAAATCTCCCATCCAGCTGCTGTTAACATCAGGATGTTGACGCAGTGCCAGGGCAGAAGCCTTGATCACCATATCGTTGAAGGAGATCTTAACAGGAGACACTTCATTGATAGCTTTACGTGCTTCAATGGCTTTGTCCATATTGATATCTACTTTCAGGTAGAAGTGAGGAGCAGAGAATTTGCTTTCGCTCAGGCGTTTAGCAATTACCTTACGCATCTGGCTTAACTGAACGTCAGTGTAGCCTTCCTGACCTGCCGGAGTGAATGCAGCAGCTTTAGCGGCTGGAGCAGCACCTGGCTTGGTTGCAGCCGGAGCTGCGGATGGTACGTAGCTGTCAACATCTTTCTTCACGATCCTGCCACCGTCGCCGGAGCCGGTCACTTTGTTGATATCGATGCCTTTTTCTTCAGCCAGTTTTTTCGCCAGCGGAGATGCTTTTACACGTCCGTCTTTGCTTTCAGAAGCTTCAGGCGTTGCTGCCGGAGCCGCAGATGCAGCCGGAGTTGCTGCTGGTGCTGCCTGTGCAGCTGGTTTTGCACCACCTGCGCCCTCTGCTGCGAGGATCGCATCTACATTGGTGCCTTTTTTACCTACTATCGCGATGATGCCGTTTACTTTGGCGGCGTCGCCTTCTTTTACTCCTACATATAACAGTTCACCGTCGGCGTAACCGATCACTTCCATGGTAGCCTTATCGGTTTCTACCTCAGCCAGTACATCATCACTCTTCACGGTATCGCCTACTTTTTTGTTCCAGGCTACAATTTTACCTTCCGTCATCGTATCGCTCAACAACGGCATACGGATAACGGTTGCATTTTTCAGTGCTTCCGCAGCTGCTGCACTGTCAGCACTGCTGGCTGCCGGAGCCGGAGTTGCAGCTGGTGCTGCCTGCGCTGCAGGTTTAGCTTCCTGTGCCGCCTGGCCATTATTATTACCTCCACCGAGTAAAGATTTATAATCTTCACCTGGTTTTCCTACAATTGCTATGATCTCATTTACTTTAGCAGCCTTACCTTTCTCGACACCGATATATAATAGAGTACCTTCAACATAGCCCATTACTTCCATGGTGGCTTTATCTGTTTCCACCTCAGCAATTACGTCGTCTGCTTTTACGGTATCTCCTACCTTTTTATGCCATTCCGCGATCACCCCTTCAGTCATTGTGTCACTCAAAAGGGGCATTCTGATAACTTCTGCCATAGTATTTTTCCAAATTTTGCCCAAACCTACAAAAGAAATGCGAATTGTGAAAGTTAGATTACAGAAGATATTTCTGTAAACCCCTTTAAAAATCCAGTTCCATATTCAACTTATCTTTCAGTTCCTTCACCAGCGGATATTTTTCAGTCATCTTCTGGAACTGTTCCCGGCTGGAAAGCGGCGCGGGGCCAATATCCACCGTTTGCTGGCTCTCATCCAGCTGCAAGGTCAGCACGATAGCCGGGTTATGGAACTTTTCTTTGAAGAAAGCCGAAATTGAGAGCTTTTCTTCTTCCATGAAGCGGAATTGCACGATATTCCTGCTCACAATGGCTATTTCTTCAGGACCTGCCAGGTTAATAACAGCCAGCTGGAGATTGCTCACGACTGTCATTTTGTTAGCCTGCCTGAAAGTATTGATAAATTCTTCCCAGTATACATGAAGTGCCCCCAGGGTCATAGGAATTGCCTGGTGTACCGATTGCACCTGCTGTTTGGCAGCCAGTGCCTCCTTCATGGCGGCAAGGCCGGTCAGCTTGGGTTGAGGCCCTGCTGTCTGACCAGGCCTGGCGGCTGTAGCTGTTGCAGCTGTTGCAGGTGCTGTGGCGGGTTGCACTGCTGGCGCCTGCCGTTGCACGGGCTGTACAGGCTGGGCAGGTGTTTGTTGTATATGGTTGGCCGCCGGTGCCGGCGTTTCAATGGTCAGTCTTGCTTCATTGGCTGCTATGGAGCTGGTAGTGGCCGGCTGACCTGCCACCGGTTTAGGCCCCGGCGCTGCCTGTATAAAGGAAGACCGTAGCTTCTGTGGCACTGCACCATCAGCTACCAGTTTTTTTTTTACTACCTCTCCGGTTTGGTCATCGCTGACTAAGGTAACGGCCTGCTGAAGGAAGCATAGCTTGATCAGCGCCATTTCCACATGCAGCCTTTTGTTGCGGGCCATCCTGTAGTTGATCTCCGTTTCATTCAACAGGTGCAGCGCCGTGATCAGGTAAGACGGGCTTACCTTGCCGGACATCTGCTTGTACCTGTCTTTAAGATTACCGGATACTTCCACCAGGTGCAGCACCTTTTCTTCCTTGCTCATCAGCAGGTTACGGAGAAACTCCGCCCAGCCGTTCAGGAAATTATCTCCCTCGAAACCTTTCTGTAAGATCTCGTCAAATATTAACAGGGCAGTGGCAACATCCTGTTGCAGCACGGCATCCATCACTTTAAAGAAATAATCATAATCCAGGATGTTCAGGTGCTCCAGCGTGTTCTGGTAAGTCAGGTGCCCGCCGGTGAAGCTGACGATCTTGTCCAGCGTACTGAGTGAGTCACGCATACAACCATCCGTTTTCTGGGCTACCAGGTGCAGCGCATCAGATTCTGCCTGGATATGCTCTTTCTGGCAGATCTCCTGTAAATGCTCTACAGTATCCTGGATAGTGATGCGTTTAAAGTCAAAGATCTGACACCGGCTCAGGATAGTCGGAAGGATCTTGTGCTTTTCTGTGGTAGCCAGGATGAAAATGGCATAAGAAGGAGGCTCTTCCAGCGTTTTCAGGAACGCATTGAATGCGGAAGAACTGAGCATGTGTACCTCATCTATGATATAGATCTTGTATTTTCCTGCCTGAGGCGCGAAACGTACCTGCTCTACCAGCGTCCGGATATCATCTACCGAGTTGTTGGACGCAGCATCCAGTTCGTGGATATTGAAGGAACTTCCTTCATTGAAGGAGGTACAGGAATGACATTGATTACACGCTTCCCCATCAGGCTGCAGGTTTTCACAGTTGATTGTTTTGGCCAGTATACGGGCACAGGTTGTTTTACCCACACCTCTCGGACCGCAGAACAGGAAGGCATGTGCCAGCTGGTTGTTACGGATCGCATTTTTAAGGGTGGTAGTAATATGTGATTGTCCGACTACGGTTGAAAAATTCTGTGGACGGTATTTACGGGCTGAAACGATAAAATTCTCCATATATACAACGCATTCGCGAGGGCCGAAAGTACAGAAAATTGTCCATAGTCCCTAGCTGCTGTCCCATAGTTGATGGTAGCTGCCGGTATGGTAGTTACTTACATATTAAGAAAAGTAAATCATCAACGGGCAACAGACAATTCGCTGAAGTCAAGGCAATGGTAAAGAAAGTCTTTTTTCATCAGCACAATGCTGTTATTATAATGGTCTGATACGGCGGCGCTGATCTCGTGCATGGTTTCCAGTTCTTCCGGCGATGGCAGGTGTTCCCGCAGGTAAGGATACTGGTATTGAATAAAATGCGCCACTTTTTGCTGCAGGTCGGGTTCCCATTGGTCGCTGATATGGTGTTGGCATGAAAGATCCTGCAGCAGTTGTTGTAGTTGCGTTGCCTCATGCCGCAGTATCCGGAGGCGGTGATCTGTCCCTTCCCGTGAAATATTATGGCTGCTGTAAATGATTGGAATACTTTCCATTATCATCGCCGCTATTTCATTGAGTGCAGCGGCCTTGGTCTGATGGGAGAGAATACATTTGTACTGTTCCTCTAAATTAACGGCTGCCTCCTGCGTATGTTGCAGCGCAAAGGTATAGTGATAACGGAGGCAGAGCTGGTCGTGTTCCTGCAACCATTCCTTGTCCCTGGCAATCTGCTGCTGCAACTTATCCAGGATCTTCGGCGCTTCATGACTGCGGTATTGCACATTTCCATAAGTGAAATGCGCCACCTGTATCTCCCTGCTTATAATCGCCTGTAAGGTAGCGGCATCCTGGATATCCCGGAAGTAATGACGGATCCGTAGCCAGTGTTCTTTTGCATACAGGTTGGAAAGCGTATATAATATTTGTTCTTCCTCCGGGAAAGGCTCCAGTTTGCCGGAAGGAACATCAGAAAAAGGCCTGTCGTTGTAGTAGTTATTGTACTGGGCAGGAAAAGCATACTGCTCATGCGATGCTTCAATCTCCCTGATAAGATCTGCTGCAGTTTCCCACTGTCCCGGCCCGGCTTCCGGCGCCAGTACCTGGTAAACCTGTCGCGACATCTGCTCCTGTAAAGCTGCTGCATTATGAAACAGCGTCCATGCACTTTGGGGGATCGTCACACCGGGAATATCGGCGGCCAGGTAACGTTGTTCACGTTCTTCCTGCGTAGGATGCGATGCCCAGCGGTCGCGGAACTGCACCTGGCTTCTCACGGTGGTGCCGAATTGGTCGTCGTTGTACTGTGGCAATTGCTGGTGGTCCAGAGGGGTACTGTGCCGCTTCGCGTGATATTTTATGAGCATGCTGTGTGCTTCATAAATATTCCGGATGAACCGTTGTTGCTGTGCCCACGCCGATACTTTCTGCAATAGTTGCAGGAAACAGGCATTGCTCATTTCTGCCCGGCGCATCGCAGAGATGGCATTATCTGTTCCACAGATGGAAAGTGCTACTTCATCGGCATTAAATTCCATTTCACGGCTCAAACGCATATACTGCCGGTTGATCAGTTCATGCATATTCCGGAAAAGAAAATGCAGACCTGCCGCCAGTAACACAAACAGGCGGGATAAGAGAGCTGCCAGCAGGCCTTTGTTGGATAGCCATATAAGGGCGTTCCGCCAGCCTTTATTTTCATAGAGAATATTGTAAATGATCCTGTTGATCGTATATACGTGCAGCACCAGCTTCATACTGCGTTGGGAGAAATGCCCGAACTCGTGTGCCAGCACCATTTTAAATTCGCTGATATTAAGGCTGTTCACCATACCCAGCCCTATTACCAGGTTTTTGTCCGCTTCACCGAAAAGGCCTGCTATGCCGGGTGAGTGAAAGACCACTGCATTGACATCCGGTACGAGGTAGACTTTTTTGGGAAGAGCCGTTCTGGTCTGCTGTACAAGTTTGTGAATAAAATCAAACAACACAGGCTGTTCTTTTTCTGTAACGACAGTACGGTAGGGCACTTTGGTCTTTGGCCTGCTAAAGAGAAATAAAACAATGAAAGCTACCTGCAGAATACCCAGCACTATCAGCACAGCGCCCGACACCGACATAAATATGCCGGATATACCCATATAAGAAGCATACGCAATAAGCGTACTTCCGCTCCAGGTAAAAGCGGCGAGCAGCAGTAAAGAGCATAATAATAAAATGATATAGGTGACATAAAACAACAGGACGCCGCCTGTCATTCGTAGCACCTCTTGCTTAAAGTACGTACCTGACATCATATTGCGTGTAATTCACAATAGTTTTGGGAGCCTCCGCATTGGTTGTTGGACATAGTATTAACGCGTTATGGTGGAGCATATCAGCTCATGATAAATATACTCCTATTTTCTATGCCGGAACATAACACGAAAGGGAAATAATTTTCCATCTCACAGCTTTTGATTAAATTCGGTACATCAATGTAGCCTGTTAAAAGACCGGGTTTGGAAGAGTCAGCACTCTTAATTGCTTGTTAGTTTAACGCCAACTTGTTTCATCTTTTAATTGCATACGATGTATCTATCGCTTGCTCTTGGATTAATCCCATACATATTCTCCCTGTTCGTGATTGTAAATGCCCCATCAGTAAATGCCATCACTGTTCTGGCAGTTACCGGTGTCACCGATCTATCATTTTTACTGCCTTTGCTGTTATTCGTGTTAGTGATTGTTCTCTTGTATTATATCTGGCGTCTCCGGAAACATATCATACACATAAATCGTACCGGGAAAGAAATGACGAACTCCTGCCTGCATATGCTCAATAATATCAGCCAGGAAATACGTACACCTTTAAATGCTATTATTGGGTTTAGCGAACAGCTGTCTTATACAGCGCTTGACTGTAATCAGCGGGAACTGCTGGAGACCGTTGAAAATGCAGCCGGTATGCTCATGCAGATACAACTGGATATCCAGGAGCTCGGCTGGTTACAGAAAGGAGAACTGCATCTTGATACTTATCCGTTTTCACCTTATAAAATATTTGAAACTGTTACGGCGAAATTGTCTTCCGTAGCTCGCAACAAACACCTGGAGTTTGAAGCGATCTGTGAGGGAGAAGGGCAACTGGAGGTAAGCGGCGATGGCCGGCGCCTGAGCCGTATACTTACCTGCCTCGTGGAAAATGCGGTTAAATATACCGATACCGGTAGCGTACACTGCCATATGCAACTGCAGGAACAGTACGCGGGAATCGTGAAGGTAAATATAAAGGTAAGGGATACCGGTAGTGGCATCACACCGGAAAGGCTGCCCTTTATATTCGGGCAATATATGTACAACAGTGGCCCCTGCAGCAGGCGCCCTGCACGGCGCGGGACTGGGACTGGCGCTCGTCCGGGACCTGGTAGCATTACACAATGGGCAGATCACTGTAGAAAGCATACCGGGAAGAGGCAGCTGTTTTTCCTGCTCTCTCAGTTATCAGCGCGTGCCTCAACCACAAACCATGGTCGTGACCCAGCGGGAACTTGCACAAGCAACCGGCCAGTTTATGAAAGACCGGTACATACTTGTGGCTGATGATCAGGAAATGAACCTGGCTCTCATGGCAAAGATCCTGACCCGCTGGCAGTGCAGGTTTGATAAAGCGCCGGACGGGGTTGCTGCCTATGAATTATTTGTATGCAATAATTACGATATGGTGCTGCTGGATCTCCAGATGCCCCGTATGACTGGAGTGGAGGTGGTGAAAAGAATACGGGAAGATAAGGAACCCGCCAAAGCACAGATACCTGTACTGGCACTGACGGCAGATACTACTATGCCCGGTAACCAGGCATTCATCGATGCCGGCTTTGATGATTACCTGTTAAAACCTTTCCGGGAAAAAGAGATATACAACGTCATGATCCGGCATCTCCGTCCCGTTCATGTTAACGTTCCCCACTAAAGAAATGCCTGTATTCCTGTATATCTCTACAGGCTTCTCATCCATCATTACCGGCGCTTTTGATAGTCACCTGTCAGCGCCATGTTGTTCACCCTGGTACGACCTGCGGGATGCGCATGGCAACCAAACGTAAATAGGTTCAGCCGGCGGCGTATGTGGTGTACGCCCGGAAATATATTATGCAACCTATTTAAAGAATAGGGTGGCGTTGGAATTCTTTTGTCCTGTCAAAAAGATAGCGGTAAGTAATGAGCTTACGGCTGGGTTGAGTACCCAGGCTTTCTGCAATATTCAGCATCTTGGGATTGAAGTCGCCGATCCATTGTAGTTCATACTGCTCATAGGATAGTGTTTTCTGTATCACTTTGGCGCCCTCCACGATCATAAAGGCATCTACTCCTTTACCCTGGAACTCAGGCACCACGCCGAATACGATCCCGGTGAATTTCTTACATTTCTTCATCAGCTTCATGTACAGGAACTGTAGTTTCTGGAACGGACCGAATTTCCCGTTCATATGTTTGAAGAACTGGTTCAGTTCCGGTAAGTTCAGCCAGCAGGCAATAGGTTCATTGTTGTGGTATGCAAACCAGACGATCTTTTCATCCATAGCGGCAGCCATCTGTTTGAAGATGTTCAGCGCCTGCTGTTTGGTAATATCCTTACCGCCTTCATGCCTGGCCCAGGCCTTATTATATACTACGGTAAAGTCCTCCGCATATTTTGGCAGGTTCTTTTTGCTGATGTATTCCGCGTGAAAAGCCGGATCTTTTGCTATAGCGGCATGCCGTGAAAAGAATTTTTCCTGCAGCTGCGTATCTACACCCATGGAATAACAGATCTGGTTGAAGAATGGCAGGAAGCCATATGTTTCCATCAGTTCTCTATAGTAAGGCGGATTGAAGTTCATGCCGTATAGCGGCTCATAGAATCCTTCTACCAGTAATCCCCACCAACGGTCGCGCTCCCCGAAATTGATAGGCCCGTCCATTGCTTCCATGCCTCTCTCTCTCAGCCACTCGCGGGCAGTGTCAAACAGCAGGTTGGCAGCTGCCTGGTCGTTGATGCAGTCAAAGAAACCAACACCGCCGGTTGGTTGTTTATCTCCCTTGGTTTTGTACCTTTTATTTACAAAGGCAGCAATACGGCCTATCAGTTTACCCTTACTATCCTTCAGGATCCAGCGTATGCACTCTCCCTGCCTGAAAGCCTTGTTCTTTTCCGGATCGAATACCTGCTCGATATCTTTATCCAGGGGACGTATCCACTCAGGAATATGTTTATTCAGGGCTACATGTGTATCAATAAACTGCTTGGCTGTCTTTTTATTATTTACGATCACCAGTTCCATAGGGAGCGAATTTGAGGTGCAAAAATAGTGTTTAAAGTCGATAGTCGATAGTGTAGCGGAAATGGGACTCATAACTCCGTTATCCGTCGATAATAGTTGCTGATGCAGGTACTTTTAACATTTATTTTTCAAATGGACGATTACTTTTATAACGTGTCTGTAGCAAAATAGTGTCCCGGCCTTTCATAATCCATTTACCCAACTTATGTTAAAAAAGAGAAGGTGGCTGCTGCCAGCCATTGTTATTCCTATCATTGCGATCTGTTATTTTCTGTTTTCTGGTAAAGCTGCCGACAGCAGTATTACTGCCAAGGTACGTAAAGGTAACTTCCGTGACGTTGTAGCCAGTTCAGGAGAACTGGAGGCGGAAAATACTGTCTATGTCTCTGCACCTGCCGATCTGCAGGCCAATCAGATCTATGATGAGATCAAGATACAGGATATGGTGGCTGAGGGTTCCCATGTAAAAGAAGGTGATTATATCGCTACACTGGATCCAACGTTGGTGAATAAACGCATCAGCGATGGGCAGCTATCCTTCGAAAAGTCGAATTCAGCAGTCACCCAAACGGCACTGGATACAGCACTTACTTTAAGGGAGGCTCGTGATCAGATGACTAATCTTCAATTCCAGATGGAACAGAAAAAACTGGCCCTGGAACTGAGTAAGTACGAGCCTCCCGCTACCATCCGGCAGGCAGAGATAGACCTTGAAAAGGCGCAGCGTGACCTGGTACAGATGAAAGATAACTACAAGATCAAACAGCAACAGGCTGCTACAAAAATGATCCAGGCACGCCGTGAAGCCGATGAATTCGGCCGGCAGATAGCAAGGCTGGAAGAACTGAAAAGCCGCTTTATTATTAAGGCGCCAAAGAACGGACTATTGGTGTACATCAATGACTGGGCCAGTGGAGGCAAGAAGAAGACCGGCTCAGTGGTGCGCTCCTGGGATCCCCGCGTGGCCATGCTTCCCGATCTCTCCAGCATGTTGTCCAAGGTGTATATCAATGAAGTTGACATCAGTAAAATACACCAGTCGCAGAAGGTGACCATGGGACTGGATGCATTCCCTGAAGTGAAGATGGAGGGTATCGTGAAGACGGTCGCCAACATCGGTGAGACCCGTCCCGGCGCTACGGCGAAGGTGTTTGAAGTAAATATCAAACTTAATAAAGTGGATTCCATTCTCAAGCCTGGAATGACCACCTCCAACCATATCCTGATCAGTGAATTGCCAGGCAAGCTGATCATCCCGCTGGAAGCGGTTTTTGCCAGCGGTAAAACAAGTTATGTCTATAAGAGCAAATCAGGTAACATCTCCAAACAGCAGGTAGTGCTGGGCAAATCCAATGATGAAGAAGTGATCGTTGAAAAAGGACTGGCAGAAGGAGATATTGTTTATCTCTCTGAACCGGCATCAGCAAAAGACATGAAAATAACGATATTAAAATAATGTGATGCTGGACCGTAATTTCAACAACCTATATATCGCCCTGGATTCCCTCGGTGCAAACCGGCTGCGTTCTTTCCTGACAGCATTGGGCATTATTTTCGGCGTGGCGGCTGTCATTGCCATGCTGGCCATCGGCAGGGGCGCACAGGCGGAAATCCTTGAGCAGATGAAGCTTGTAGGTGTGAATAACATTGTGATCAAACCCAAGGCAGAAGAGAAAAAGGAAGAAGAACAACAAAAGGAATCAGACGAAAAATCAGGAGCTAAAGCTGCCACCACAAAGAACCGTTTCTCCAAAGGTCTGAGCCTCGCAGATGCAGAGAGCATCCGCCGCATTATTCCCACCGTGGCTGCCATCAGTCCGGAGATGATACAGGAACAGGACATCATCTACGGTAGTAAAAGCAGTAAACTGAAAGTAGTGGGAGTGGAGCCGGCCTTCTTTGATATCAACAATATTAAGATTGGCGAAGGCACCATCTTCAATGAGCATCAACGCATTGCCGGCGAAGGCGTATGTATCATTGGCAGTGATGTGAAACGGAAGTTCTTCATCTCAGAAGATCCGCTGGGAAAAACTATAAAATGCGGCACACAGTGGCTGAAGATCATTGGCGTTACAGAAGAAAAAACGATCAGCAAAGCAACTAAAGATAATCTCGGTATCAGGGATTATAACCTGGATATCTACATACCTATTCAGACATCGCTCATCCGTTACAAGAACCCTTCCTTGTACCTGGGGGCGGGCGACAACGGAATGTTTTTCGGGAGAAGTAACGAGGCTCCCCAGAACAAGATCTTTCATCAGCTGGATGAACTGGTCATACAGGTACATGCGGCGGAATCATTGTCAGAATCGGCGACTATCATCAGCCGTATGCTGCGACGCAGGCACAACGATGTACTGGATTTTGAGATCACTATCCCCGAGCAGTTGCTCAAGCAACAGCAGAAGACCAAAGATGTATTCAACATTGTGCTGAGTGCCATTGCCGGTATCTCACTCCTGGTAGGAGGTATTGGTATCATGAATATCATGCTGGCTTCTGTACTGGAACGTACGCGCGAAATAGGTATCCGCCTCGCATTGGGTGCACAGAAGAAGGATATTGTTATGCAATTCCTGTTCGAGTCAGTACTGATCAGTCTTACAGGGGGCGTGATAGGTGTGATACTGGGCGTTTCAGGCGCCTACCTGGTGGATAAGCTGGCCGACATCCATACCATTGTTTCCGGCATTTCCATTTTCCTGTCCTTCGTGCTGGCATCTGCCGTAGGTCTCATCTTTGGTATTTCACCTGCCCGTAAGGCTGCACATAAGAACCCGATTGAATGTTTGCGACATGATTAAAATACCTATTCTGTTTACCTTTTGCGGACTATTCACCTGTACTGTTACCTGCGCCCAGCAAACACTGTCCTTACAGGGTGTTGTACAACAGGCGCAGCAACAATCGCCCTCTTACTATAAAGCCCGCAGCAGTGCGCTGAACAGCCTTTATGCTTTCCGGTATTATGTAGCGGGGCGTCGCCCGCAACTGAGATTGCAGGCCACCAATAGTAGCAGCTTTCTGGGAAACATAGAGAGTATCCGTCAGCCGGATGGTACCTATGCCTTCAGCCGCAGCTCCTATTCATTTACGTTCACCAGCCTGATAGCGGAACAGGTGGTCCCCTTTACCGGCGGATTACTATCCGTTGCCACCAACCTGCAACGCAATGACGTATTTGACCCCACTTCAGGTATCAGCTACCTGTCTACGCCTTTTTCCGTCAACTATTCACAGCCGATGCTGCTGTATAACCCATATCGTTGGGACGCCCGCATACAGCCATTGCTATATGAAGAGTCGAAAAAGCAATACGTAGAGGCACTGGAGAAAACAGGTCTGGAAGCATCCGGGTATTTTTTTGATGCATTGATGGCACAACAACAGGAGCTGATCCTGCAGCAGAATGTAGCCAATACAGATACCTTATACCGGATCTCCAAAGGACGTTTTGAGCTGGGAAAGATTGCAGAGAATGAATTGCTGCAGATAGAACTGAACTTGCTCAATGCCCGCAATAACCTGGAACAGGCTACCCTGAGCAAAGAGATTGCCTACCGCCAGCTGACGCAATTCCTTTCGCTGCCTAAGGGCAGCACTGTGCAGGTGGCACTACCCGATACGGTGCCTTCATTACAGATACCGCTCGACGTTGCCCAACGCGAAGCACAGGATAACCGTCAGGCAGTGCTGGCCTTCCGGCGGCAACGCCTGCAGGCAGAACAGGAGGTGGCAGAGGCCAGGGGCAACAACAGCTATCAGCTGAACCTTTCCGCCAACTTCGGGCAGGCCCGGCAGGGAACCAGCATTAAAAACGCATATGGCGGCGGTAATTTGCAACAGAACCAGTTATTGAGTGTCGGCATCTCCATACCGATTATCGACTGGGGAAAGGCCCGTAACAGGGTCAGACAGGCTAAAGCGAACCAGGAACTGATAGAGGTCGACATCCAGCAGCAGGAGCGCAATTTCGAGCAGGAGATCTACCTGCAAACACAGCAATTCAACATTCAGCAGAAGTTGCTTCAAAGTGCTGCCAAAGCTGATACGATTGCACGACAGCGTTATGAGATCACCAAGCAGCGCTACTATATCGGTAAAATATCCATCACCGACCTTAATCTCGCACAACAGGAAAAAGACCTGGCGAATCAGAACTACATAAATGCACTGCGTTCTTTCTGGACGTCTTATTACACTGTGCGGTTGCTCACGCTGTATGACTTTGAAAAGTCGCAGAAGATAAAATATGAGTTCGCTGAAAGATGAGGCCGACTTGGCATTATTTTTTCTACTCGCTTGATATGAAGCGACATGCAGGTTATACCGTTGTAATTATCTTCCTGATAATTTTTCTTGTATTGAGTTATTCCAGGCAGCAGAAACGTGTGAAGCAGGTGCTATCAGAAAATGAGCGGCTGATAAATGAGAACCGCGATCTGAGACATTCGCTGGACGTTAATGGTCAGACTGCGCGGCAGATTGCTGCCAGGAGTGAGATACGTGTGCGTTCTGAGGGCCAGTTTGTTGAACGGCGGACTTATTACCGGCGGAACTGGAAGCAGTTCATAGCTGTCACTACAAGTGACTACCGTACGGGTTTCCTTGGAGGTATCAAGGATCTGCAGATTATTGTGCGGAATCAGTCTGAGTATTCGCTGGATAATGTAGTGGTAGCGGTGCAATACATGAAGGGGAATGGTGATATCTTCAAAACGGAGGAGTATACCATCAATGACGTACCTGCAAAAGGTACAAAATCCGTACAGGCGTCTTCCAGTCGGAAAGGGCAGAAGGTCGGGTTAAAGTTGCTCAGTATTACCAGTCAGCCGATGAACTTCTGTTGGGCTGCGAACAAGCCGGCGCCTCCTGGCGATCCTGATCCTTACTTGTGTACGCCACAGTGATGGCTGTTAGACGAATCAGTTGCTTTGTAAGCCACCTTTTTCCAGGGCTGTTGATACTGCTGCGATGCCAGTATGGGCCAGCGGGCTGTACCCCTTTACGAGCACTAAATATTAAGCATTATCAATCGTGTGGGCTTTGTAATTTCTATTTAACTCCCATCAATCGTATAAGGGCTCTCCAAGGGCTAATGCCCGCTGGCTCCATCTGGCTCGCAGCTGCTTTCTGGCGGCTACCTGCCTGACTGTGTTTGCTCCTACTGCTCTTTTAATGATAATTGTCTTTATTGTTCAGGTTTGTTGATCATGTTTCCTTCCCGTTTGGGCGATCTTGTTCCAGATTGTATTTGTCCCGAAATGCACGTTTTATCCTACCGAAAACCTCCCATATGAATTGTAATTAAACCGAATCATATTTGTTATCAGACACTTACAAAGTAGTTATTTCAAATAATTCTTGTAAAGCTCGTGCTATAGCGTGTTTTCGGAGATAACCCATATATAACCCATATATAAGCCATATATAACCCATATATAACCCATATTTAACCCATATCTAAGAAGTATGGGTTATATATGGGTTATATATGGCTTCTATATGGATTGAAAATGAGTTGTAGTAAGCAAAAAGACGAAACAACAGCCTGCTGTTATGCCGGACAAGTTGCTTTTGGGCAATAGCAAGGCCTGCAGGTATGTCCGCTTAAGATCACTACAGGACATGCATAGCACCTGATATAAAACAGGCAACCGCACTGATCTGCGTCAGCCTGCTAGCGGATTACTTAAATTATCTTTGCCCTGATGTTAACAATTCAGAATTTGAAATCACCGGTAACCATTCCCGGGTATGTTGCAGCATTGTACGAACAGGCATTCCCACCTGAAGAAAGACGGAATTTAACCGCGCAGCAGGAGTTACTGAACAACGGCGCTTTACGGCTGGCAATATTGGAAAATAACGATGTATTCGCAGGTTTTGTATTCTACTGGGAGCTGACAGACTTTGTGTTTATTGAACATTTCGCCATCTCACCCGAACAACGTGGCAGTGGAATAGGCAGCGGTGTAATACGGCTCCTGGAACAGGAACATCCCCATATGGTGCTGGAAGTAGAACCACCGCATTCTGATGATGCCATCAGGCGTATCCGGTTTTATGAAGGGCTTGGGTTCAAAACATATGCATTCCCCTATCTGCAGCCGCCGTACCAGGCGGGAGGAACACCTCTCCCGATGCTCCTGATGCAGAAAGGTATGCCCCCGGAGGAGCATACCTTTACAAAAATCAATAGTGAAATCTATCTTGAGGTTTATGGCTGCCTGTGATTGATCAGTTGCCGCCCCTGTTAGCCCGCTCACCACCACGTGAAGGCATTGCTGAACGCTCAGGAGCCTGTGGCCTTGGTTGTGCTTGCATCTGCGGCCTTGGTTGCGCCTGCATTTGCGGACGAGGCTGCGGCTGCATTTCCTGACGAGGTTGTGGCATCGGCTGACGTGGCTGTTCCTGCGGCTGCGGACGCTGCATTTGCGGCTGGGCCGGTCTTACAGCTGGGCCGGGAGCCGGAGTCGGCGTCATTGGACGGGACTCTGGCCTGTTGAAACGATCAGGCCTCGGACTGTAATTGTTGGCCGGATTGGCAGATGGAGCAGGCGTAGGCCTGTTAACCGGTGCAGACGGACGATTGTCGTCGTGCCTGTCAAACTCCGGCCGCATCGGGCGACTTTCAATTGTTCTGCCGGGAGCATTGTTGTTGGGTACATCCGGACGATTAATATTATTCCTGTCTATCGTTCTGCCGGGCTGATTATAATCAGGACGGCCATCGTTGTTCCTGTCTGGAATGTTATCCGGACGACCATCATTGTTCCGGTCCACACGTACTGTTCTGCCAGGAGTTGAAGGCCTGTCAAAACCACTCCGGTCATTGTTGTCGCGGCCATTGGTAAATGCACCTGAACGGCTTGGCTGACGCAACGCAGCCGGCTGCGGGCGGTACATCCTTACTTCACCACGATCTACAGTAGCACGGCCGGGACGGTTGTCGCTAACCACACGTACCGGACGGATCTCGTTACGGGTATAACGTTCAACATCACGGGTGGCAGGACCACGATAATATGTGCGATTGTTAATGATAGTAGTATTGTTGATGATGGTAGTATTATTATAAATATTCACGCGTCTGCCTCTATCCACATAGTACCTGTTTACATAAGGACTGGTGATGTACTGACAAGGCACGAAAGACCAATATCCCACAGGGATATTAAAACTTACGCCTATGGTCATACCCGGGCCTAAAGGTGCCCATCCGTAATAATCAGGGCTGTTCCTCCAGCTTACCCATGCCGGTCCCCATTCGGTACCCGGTATCCACATCCAGCCATAAGCATCATCGAATGTCCAGCGTCCATAATGGAAAGGAGCCCATCCCCAGTCATAGTCCGACATCCATGTCCATCCATAGTCGGTATACACCCAGTGACCAGCGGTGGAGTAGGGCATGAAGTCGGGTCCGGCGTTAGGTATCCATACCTGTCCGTAACTACCATAGGTAGTCCAGCGACCGTAAGGACTTAAGGCATCATAGAAGCCTGATATAGAAACCTGTGCCTGCTGTGGCGGCATGGTGGTGGCGCAGGAAACACCAGTCACAGCCATCGAAACAGCAATTACAGAGAGCGTTATATATTGTTTTATGTTTTTCATATCTGATTGTTTTAAAAAGGGTGTGGCAACTTATAATTTGTTCCAAAACAAGATCTGTATAGCGATTTAGTTCTACACGAAGGCTATAAATTTTAATTGTGAACGAATGCGTGGTATATTAACAGTTGATCAATTGTTACAGCTGAAAGCTGGCCTGAGCATCTCTTTAAGTTGATGGAACGGTGTCAGATATTAGCTTGACTCAAATAAATCAATATCTATGCCTGATTCTTTAAACTGTCTGCCATAGCGGGTTTGCTCAGTTTGGTAGCGCAGCTTTTTAGCAAAATATTCACAAAAAGCGTTAAAAAAATGTTAGACAGCGAAAGTGCTGAAAGCGCGGAGTACTAACGATTGATGACTATTTCTAATATCAGGAATTGCTTATAATAAAAAAAGATTATCTATTCAGAAGGAGGCAACTTGTATAAGGTAAAAACGCTATCTTGCGTTTCACATTCTTCGCCTGATACATTAAGAACTAATTGACTTACAATTGATAATTAAGTTCGATGGGCAATCGTCCATGGGATGCTTTACTATTTTTTGAATTTCCCCTATTAACAATTACCTTTGCGCCAAATTTAATAAACCGCTCATTTTAAGCATTTATAAACCTCTTAAAAATATGCCTAACACAGGTAAGATCAAGCAAATTATCGGTCCCGTGGTTGACGTCCACTTTGATGGAAAGTTGCCCGAAATCTACAACGCACTGGAAATTACCCGCGAAAATGGTCAGAAGGTAGTGCTGGAAGTACAGCAGCATCTTGGTGAAGACAGCGTTCGTTGCGTGGCAATGGACTCTACAGACGGTTTTGTGAGGGGTATGGCTGTTATCGACAAGGGTACTCCCATTAAAATGCCAGTGGGCGATGGCATCAAAGGTCGCTTGTTCAACGTGGTAGGTGAGGCTATTGATGGCTTGGGTGATGTTGACAGCAGCAATGGTTATCCTATTCACCGTAAGCCGCCTAAATTCGAAGATCTGGCAACAGATACTGAAGTACTGTTCACCGGTATTAAAGTGATCGACCTGATCGAGCCTTATGCAAAGGGTGGTAAAATTGGTCTGTTTGGTGGTGCAGGTGTGGGTAAAACCGTACTGATCCAGGAACTGATCAACAATATCGCGAAAGGTTACGAAGGTCTGTCCGTATTCGCAGGCGTAGGAGAGCGTACACGTGAAGGTAATGACCTGATGCGTGAAATGATTGAAGCAGGTATCGTAAAATATGGCGGGAAATTCCTGGAGTCCATGGAACATGGCGGATGGGATCTCGCTGCAGTAGACAAGGAAGAACTGAAGAAATCACAGGCTACCTTCATCTTCGGTCAGATGAACGAACCACCGGGAGCACGTGCACGTGTGGCATTATCTGGTCTGACCATGGCAGAATATTTCCGTGATGGAGATGGTACTGCAGGTGGCGGTAAAGATATCCTCTTCTTCGTTGATAACATCTTCCGTTTTACTCAGGCAGGTTCTGAAGTATCCGCGCTGTTAGGTCGTATGCCTTCTGCGGTGGGTTACCAGCCTACGCTGGCAACTGAAATGGGTCTGATGCAGGAGCGTATCACTTCTACCAAGAATGGTTCCATCACTTCCGTACAGGCTGTTTATGTACCTGCGGATGACTTGACTGACCCTGCTCCGGCTACTACATTCGCCCACCTGGATGCTACCACCGTATTGGATCGTAAGATTTCCGACTTAGGTATCTATCCTGCCGTGAGCCCGCTGGATTCAACTTCCCGTATCCTTAGCCCGGCTATCGTTGGAGAAGCTCACTATAACTGTGCACAGAGAGTGAAAATGATCCTTCAGCGATATAAAGAACTGCAGGACATTATCGCCATCCTCGGTATGGATGAATTGAGCGATGAAGATAAACTGACAGTATCCCGTGCACGTCGTGTACAGCGTTTCCTGTCTCAGCCTTTCCACGTAGCGGAACAGTTCACTGGTCTGAAGGGTGTACTGGTACCGATCGAAGAAACAATCCGTGGTTTCAACATGATCATGGATGGTGAAGTAGATGAGTATCCTGAAGCAGCATTCAACCTGGTAGGTAACATCGACGCAGCTATCGAGAAAGGTAAGAAACTGCTGGAAGCAGCTAAGAACTAATATTTTTCACCCTTAACTTTTAATATGTTATTAGAAGTATTAACACCTGAAAGAAAACTGTATTCCGGCGAAGTGTATGGTGTACAGCTGCCAGGCATTGACGGTCTCTTCGAAGTGCTGGACAGGCACGCTCCGTTGATCGCTGCCCTGGGCAAAGGCAGGATGAAGGTGCTGAAAGATAAGTCACAGAGCGAATTCTATAACATAGAAGGAGGTTTTGTAGAAGTATACAGAAATAAAGCTACTGTGCTTGTAGAAGGTGCAGAAGTGAAGTAAATAGTTGAATGGTCAGACATCAAAAGATCAGGAATTAACGCAAGCATTTTGACGATAATTCCTGATCACTGATCAGAAAGAAATAGGCCGGGTAGGATTACCCGGCCTTTCTTTTTGTCCTAACTATTCCAATCTAATTAATAAATAACCCTGTTAAAAAGCGCAGTAAGACTACTGGCCAGGGCGTTGCACAAATCAGGTCCAGGCTGCGCAGAAAACGAGTCCTGCAGCGGCACTAGGGCCTGTTCCTATGAAAATGAATATCTTATGTCTCTTGAATGATTTTATGGCTTAAACCGTTTAAAACAAAGTTTGTAACCCATTAAAAAAAGGGTTGCAATTACTTATGTCAATTGTTCAGTTTTTTATTATAAATCCAGGAAGGTGTAAACGTGATCTGGTTTGTCCTTCATAGGTATTATATTCGTTTCGGTATATATTAGTTCCCTTCCCTTCGGTGTCCTATAGCAGGTTTACAAACAATAGAATGCTCTGACTACATTACTTTTTTGCCTAAGCAAGATATTTGATTTTTTTTAAATATCCTCGTGTGAAACGGGGCCTGGGTACAATGGTAATGTTCCCAACGACGTTAATCATTGGGCTTCAAAGTGTAGGCATATAATAATTTTTTGAAATTTTTTTCCACAAGTGGCATTACAACCGGCTTACCGGTATACGGAATGGCATATACGTTAGTTTAACAGGGGATCTATCGGGAAATTGGCCATGATGGCAAAGTTGCTGCCCAGGTTCTTTAATGCCTGCGGCCATATATTCTGCTCTTTTTCCTCAAATACAAGCGGCACATTGCTCTCTGACAGTATCCATGATTTCTCATTGAGCTCATTTTCAAGCTGTCCGCCGCTCCAACCCGAATAACCAATAAAGAATTTGATTTTGTTGAGGTCTAAACGACCACTATTGATCAATGATACTACCTGATCGAACTCTCCTCCCCAATATACCCCCTGCCGGATCTCAAAGCCTCCCCTGATCAGCTCCGGCTGTTGATGTATGAAATGAATGGTATCTATCTGTACCGGACCTCCGTAGTAGATCTTGATATCATTTACAAGTACTTCAGGTACAAGGTCACTTAAGTGCTGGTCAAACAACTTGTTGATCACAAAGCCAAAACTTCCTTTGTTCTCCTGATGTTCACACAGTAATACTACTGTGCGCGCAAAGTTCTGATCTTTCAGGAAAGGGTCAGCTATCAGCAGCATTCCAGGCGATAAAGAAACCATAACACAAACAATTTTATCACTAACCAAATTTAACTAATTGAAAGCAAGTATAATAGTATTTATTCCAGATTTACTTGCCAGAATCATGTATTATTTCAGGGATAGGGGAAATTAAGGAGCAGGCTTTAAAGTTTGTGATGAGAGAGGGATTTGAACATACAACCCAGGTAAAAAAGTAAAAGGAGGCTAGAAAGCCTCCTTACCATTTTATCAACCAAAATCTAAATCGCTTATGGAAACGAATCCATGTCGATGTATGTAGAAATTTAAAATTTGCTAGTTTGTATAACCAGTACATCAAATTTAGTACCAGTTTGATAAAGCAAATGTACAGAAGATTAGGGAATAACAAGTATTATTTCCCAGTTAAAATTACGTTAAAGTGATGTTTTATTGCTAAAGTGAATACTGTTAAAGGTTTAGACGGATTAATTTTGTATTAACGTTGCTATAGCAAATAATGATTTTTAACAATTCCGGTGCTGGTACCCTCAGTGTTTGTGAGTATCTTGTGCGCCTTACTATCGAAGTAGCATGGTACCATTGAAGAAAGTATTTCCCATTATTGTGGTGTTAATTACCCTGTCATTATTGGGAATCATCTGGATACAGGTGAATTGGATATATAACGCATCTATTGTGCGCCGGGAGCAGATGGAACAGAAAGCTGTAGGCGTAATGAACAATGTGCGTGAACAAATGCTTGCCCGTAAAGCGCCTCCTATGCGCTTTAAAGTGGACGGGGCAAATGTCAGGCCGGCCGACAAAGGTCTGGCTATTGACAAGTACGAAATTACCACTACTATCGACCTGAATGTCAATGTCAGCGACCGCTTTACTATCGACGAAGTGCAGAAGCTGATAGCTAACGGGCTTCGCAATGAACACCTGGATACTACTTTTGAATTCGCTATTCTTGGCAAAGGCCATTTTGGCAACAGCAACGGCGTAAAAATGCAGTCGCCCGGCTTCACCCAAATGGTGGAGAGCGCCGGAAGGGATAGTATGGATTACCTGTTCCAGTATATTCCCCTGCTGAATAGTTTTGAGTACGCTACCGGTGAAACTGAGACATTGCTGGTAGTACAGCCTAAAAATAACCTGCTCCTGTTATTGTCTCTTGGCAGAATGATGGCCGGAGGCCTGTTGTTCACCGCGGTTATCATCACGGCATTCATCCTCACCATACGTACAATGCTGAACCAGAAAAAGATCTCCGAGATCAAATCTGACTTCATCAATAACATGACGCATGAGCTGAAAACACCTTTGGCAACTATTTCCCTTGCTATCGATGCGATCGGCAACGAGAAGGTCATGGACAATAAAGAGAAGATCCGTTACTTCTCCGGCATCATCAAGGAAGAGAACAAGCGCATGAATAAGCAGGTGGAAAGCATTCTGCAATCTGCACTGCTGGAGAAGAATGAGATCGCTTTAAAATTGCAGGTCACTGATGTGCATGAAGTGATTTCTCATACTGTTGAAAACCTGCAGCTGCAGCTGGCTTCTAAACAGGGACAGGTAGAGCTTCGTCTCGATGCCATAAATCCAATTATCATGGCTGATGATGTACATTTCTCCAATGTGATATTCAACCTGCTCGATAACGCTATCAAATATTCCAAAGAACACCTGGAAGTGGTGATCTCTACATATAACACGCGCAAAAGCCTCGTTATCACTATTGCGGACAATGGTATCGGTATGAGCCGTGATACGATTTCCCGTATCTTTGAAAAATTCTATCGTGCACATACAGGTAATGTGCATAATGTGAAAGGGTTCGGATTAGGACTAAGTTATGTGAAAGCTATCGTAGATGCCCACAAGGGTAAGATCAAAGTAGAAAGTGCTGTAGGCAAGGGTAGCAAGTTTACAATGGAATTTCCGCAGGAATAAAATAACTGATGTAGCTATGGCATTACTTGAAAAAGAATTAGCGCATTTCAAGCATCCTATTGCTGTTCCCGGTATGGGAGTGGCAATGCAGGAGAAGTTGAAAGAGACACGTATATTGGTAGTGGGGGCCGGAGGACTGGGATCGCCGGTGATCCAGTATCTCAGCGCCAGTGGTGTTGGGGTGATCGGTATTGCCGATTATGGAGTGATCAATGATGAAGATATGCACAGGCAGCCACTCTACCTGATGCAGGATATACGAAAACATAAAGCGAAGATGGCGGCCAGCCGCCTGTGGGCCAGCAATCCTTTTACAAAACACTATCCCTTACTGTTACAGGTAAAACCGGACAATATAAAGCAATTGCTGCAGGGCATGGATCTTGTCATTGATTGTTCACAGCATGCTGCCACACATCTTGTGATCAATGATGCATGTATTTCGGAAGGGAAGCCTTTTGTAATCGGTGAAGTGCATAACTGGGTATCCTGGTGGGCTGGTTTTAATATTGCCCCTGTCAGCGGAGATGCCGCAGCATCCTATCGTTGCGCACTGGAGCTGATTGATGATCATCGTAATTTCGATGCCGGCGCTATTGGCGTAACACATGGCGCTACGGGGATGATGATAGTGAATGAAGTGCTGAAATTCATTGCCGGCGTACCCGATGGCCTGGCAAATAAGTTCTATAGTATGAACTTCCTGCATAATACCTACGAAGTAAGCACGCTTACACCCAATGCCGCAATACTGGCAGATACAAGGGCGAATGGTGTGCTGTCTGCAGAGGATTATGGCCTGGAAATCGTACCTGATATTGAAGATTAAACCTGGTGCATGCTCCGTAAATTAAAGCTACGTCCCATACTTTCATGGATACTGGCCATCTATCTGCTGGGTGGTGTGGCATTGTATTTTCTGCAAAAGAAGCTGATCTTCCATCCGGAACCACTGACGGCAGATTATGCTTTCAAATACGATATACCATTCGAGGAAATGCGTATCCGTATCAATGAGAAAGAAACCCTGAGCGCTATATTGTTCAAAGCTGCGTCGCCCAAAGGCATGGTGATCTATTTTCATGGTAATGCCCGGAACGTCTCCAAATATGCAGGTAAGGCACAGCAGTGTATCAGGCGTGGTTACAGTGTACTGATGATGGATTATCCCGGCTACGGTAAGTCTACAGGTCCGTTAACAGAGAATACCATTTATGCCAACGCTTTACACATGTATGAAGTGGCCAGGAAATTCTTTCCGCCGGATAGTATCATCATCTTCGGAAGATCTTTGGGAACAGGCGTGGCTGCCCAGCTGGCCGCCATCAGGGACTGTAAGCGGCTGGTGCTGGAAGCGCCTTACTACAACATTGCCGATCTGGCAACACGGATGGCGCCCGTCTATCCATACCAGTATATGCTGGATTATAAGTTCCCTACGGACGAATATCTGCCCAAAGTGGCAGCGCCGGTTGTGATCGTACATGGAACGGACGATCATACTGTACCGCTGGCATCTGGCGAGAAACTGGCAAAGCTGCTGAAGCCTGGAGACAGGTTCATTCCTGTTCCGGGCGCCGATCATCGTAACCTGGATAATTATCCGGCATACACGAAAGCTTTAGATATCGCGCTGCAGTAACCTGCTTTGTCTGGCAGTAACCTGCAGTTCGTGCGTTAACCCTATTTTCAGTGCATAGTTCTCATTGGTATGACCCACAGGGAAGCCGAAGCAAACGGGATAATCGTAATCCTGCACAATATTCCTGATAATCTCATATTCGGTCTGGCCAAAAGGCGTTTCAGTCTCCTTACTGTCTGTAAATGAGCCAACTATCAGTCCGGCCAGATCATCCAGCCAGCCCGCCCTTTTCAGGTTGTACATCATCCGGTCAATGTTATACCGGTACTCGCTGATATCTTCCAGGAAAAGGATCTTTCCTTTGGTGCCGGGTTGTGACTCTGTACCTGAAAGGTTGGCCAGGAGGGACAGGTTTCCGCCAATGAGCTGACCGGTAGCTTTACCGGTCCGGTTCAGGTCGTGCGGTGCGCAGGCATAGCGGTAAGGTGTGCCCTTGAGTGCCAGGCGAAGGCTCTCCACATACTCATTTTCTGCTGTGTCAGGCCTGATACCGCTGCACATCATGGAGTGAATGGTCGGAATACCGTATTGCTGATGAATGTGCGTATGAAGTACGGTAATATCGCTGTAGCCGCATATCCATTTCGGATGCTTGCGGAACTTCTTAAAATCCAGGTCGTCCAGTATGCACACCATGCCATAACCACCACGGCCAAAAATGATGGCCTTAATATCAGGATCATCCAGCATGTCCTGCAGCTCTTCCAGCCGCAGCTCATCCGGAGCGGAAAAATTATGGAAACTGGTGCCTACCGTAATGCCCAGGTGTACCTGGTAACCCCAGGAACTGATCACTCCAGCGGCATATTCTGCTGCCTGCTGGTCCATTTTGCTACTACTGCAGGTGATGCCTATAAGATCACCTTTTTTGAGGTACGGCGGAATTCTCATTGTTCTATGCTTTAATTACCTTTGCTGACTATTTGGGGGCGAATATCCCAACCCTGACAGGGCTAAGTTGATAAATACTTTTCGCTCTTCCAAAAGCAAAAACAGAATTTCGATTATTTAAGCATTCTTTAAGCGAACATGGGAAAATTTAACAGATATCTAATAACAGCGGCATTGCCTTATGCCAATGGACCGGTCCACATCGGCCACCTGGCAGGCTGTTATATTCCCGCCGACATTTACGTGCGCTACCTGCGCGCTAAAAAGGCGGATGTAAAGTTTGTAGGAGGAACAGACGAACATGGAGTGCCTATTACCATCAAAGCGATGAAGGAAGGGGTGACTCCTCAGGATATTGTGGATAAATATCATAAGATCATCTATGACAGCTTTACAGACATGGGTATCTCTTTCGATGTTTTTTCCCGTACCACTAAACAGATTCATCATGAAACCTCAGCGGCTTTCTTCAAAACCATGTACGACAAAGGACTGTTTGAAGAAAAAGTGACTGAGCAGTTTTTCGATGAAACTGCCGGTGTATTCCTGGCGGACCGTTACATTACCGGTACCTGCCCTAAATGTGGCAACCCGAATGCATATGGCGACCAGTGTGAGAAATGCGGGTCTTCCCTCAGCCCCGATGAGCTGATCAACCCGCGTTCCACCCTCAGTAATGCTGTACCTGTCAAGAAACAGACAAAGCACTGGTATATGCCTTTACAGAACTATGAGCCATTCCTGAAGGAGTGGATCCTGGAAGGTCATAAAGAGTGGAAAAATAACGTATACGGTCAGTGTAAAAGCTGGCTGGATAGTGGCCTGCAAAGCAGGGCGATGACCCGCGACAGCAACTGGGGCATTAAAGTGCCATTGCCGGACGCGGAAGGGAAAGTATTATATGTTTGGTTCGATGCGCCTATAGGGTACATCTCGGCCACAAAGGAGCTGACCGACAACTGGGCCGATTACTGGTGTAAAGAAGATACCAAGCTGGTACACTTTATCGGTAAAGATAATATCGTGTTCCACTGTATCATTTTCCCGGCAATGCTCAAGGCACATGGCGGCTTCGTACTGCCAGACAATGTACCGGCCAATGAGTTCCTGAACATTGAGGGTGAGAAGGTGTCCACTTCCCGTAACTGGGCAGTATGGGTACACGATTACGTAAAGGATTTCCCTGATCAGCAGGATGTACTGCGTTATGTGCTGACCAGCACCGCTCCCGAAACCAAGGATAATGACTTTACCTGGAAAGACTTCCAGCAGCGTAATAACAGTGAGCTGGTGGATATCTTCAGCAATTTTGTGCACCGTACCATGGTATTGATGCATAAACTGTGTGGCGGTAAGGTACCTGCTTTCCATCCCGAAGTAAAGGACGAAAAAGACGATGCAGTATTGACCAACTTACTGGCTTCAAAACAAAAGATAGAAGATTCTATTGAAAACTTCCGTCTCCGTGAAGCACTGGCAGAAGTGATTGAAGTATCCCGCCAGGGTAACAGGTATCTGCAGGAGAAAGAGCCATGGATACTGGCAAAGAATGCGGAAGAAAATCAGAAACTGATAGACAACTGTCTGCATCTCTGCCTGCAGTTAACAGCTAACCTGGCCATCCTGGTGAACCCGTTCCTGCCTTTCACCGCGAAAAAGATCTGCCATATGCTGAAAGTGGTGGACCGTATGCTGGAGTGGGAGAATGCAGGCAGCCTGAAACTGGTAAGCGTGGGTTATTCCCTGCGTCCGCCGGAATACCTGTTTTCTAAAATTGACGACGCCAAAATACAGGCGCAGATTGAAAAACTGCATGCCGGTTTGATCAAGCCTGCAGCTCCCGCTGCTGAAGCAGCGCCTGCGGCGAAAGAAGTGAAGGAAGAGATCCAGTTTGAAGATTTCGCTAAGCTGGACCTGCGTGTAGGTACGATCCTGGAAGCAGAGAAAGTACCTAAGGCAGATAAGCTGTTAAAACTGCTGGTGGATATTGGTACTGAGAAACGTACTGTTGTATCGGGCATTGCAGCGCATTTCGCACCGGAAGAAGTGGTGGGTAAACAAGTGACGCTGGTGGCTAACCTGGCGCCGAGGAAAATGCGTGGTATTGAAAGCCAGGGAATGATCCTGATGGCGGAGAATGCTGCGGGAAAGCTGGTGTTCGTGAATCCGGATGCTGCAGTGGACGCAGGTAGTGAAGTGAGATAGTTAGTTTTTAGAGATATAAAAGCCCTTCAGCGCGTATACGCTGGAGGGCTTTTAATTTAGGTATCAGGATATACTATGATACTTTCATCCTTTTAGTCTTATCATTTACTACAGTTGGTAGCCTCCTTGATATAGTTCTAACCAGCATTGGTGATGATGCTCCTGTATGAAAGTACACTATGCGATTATAAGTATGTACGTCATCAAAATAAATATATCCAACAATTATAGCTATAACGATAGATGCAATTGCTGATGAATAAAGTTCAAGTGATTTATAGTTTAGCTTGCGATATGTTGGTGATTTTGAAGATTCTATAATTTTAAGCAGTTGTACTGCAATTGCCCCCAACATACAGCAATAAATTGGAGATTGTAAAAAGGCCATATGAGGATTACCTTAAATTATTCTATCGCAAAAAGCTGCTAATAATTTTAACCAAAAGGAAGTTCTTTTTTCATACACTTTGCGGGGCGTGAATACAGGCTCTCCATTCTTGTGTCTGTAATACGATTCCACAAAATCTTTTGTGGTAAATACAATTTCTATCACATCTTCAAGCCTGACATTTGTGGCAGCAGATATTTCCCGTAAAGTTTTCCAATAGTCATTGGATGATGCCTCGAAATAATCTAAAATAATTTGCTTTTCGTTTTCTATTAAAGTATTCATAAAATATGTTTTATGTGAAATTATCAGAAATCGATCTGCTAATAAAAATTACGACGTAAATGAATGAACTGAATAATATCTGATTGCATTCAGAAAATGAACAAATCTCCTTCTGTATTTCTCCTGCTCAAATCCGATCTTTTTTCTTCCATTATTATTTCCCGATTGCGTAAACCTTTTGTACAACAAGCAGGTATTTTTGCCCTGTTCTATCAACTATCAGCGCGCCGGTCCATCTATTGGACCAGATATTCAATACCGTCAACATGAATTTCTTCTCCCGAAAACCTGCTGTGAAAAAGAAACGCAGCCTTTTCTACCGCATATCTGCCTGGCTGCACCTGTGGCTGGGGCTGATCACTGGTATCGTAATGCTCATTGTATGTGTAACAGCCTGCATATGGGTGTTTCATGATGAGATCACGATGTTAACAGAACCGGAAACAATCGTTACCCGTCAGGATAAGCCGGTGATTACACCTTCACAGGTGAAGGAAATAGCCGCTGCAAACTATCCGGGTAAAAGAGCGGCTTATGTTACCTATCAGCAGGGCAGCGCCATTTATCTGAGCCTGGGAGAAGGTCGTAAAGGCAATACCGTAATGCGACTGAATCCCTACACAGGCGAGGTGATCAGCATAAAAGAGCATAAACCCGGAGAGACAGATTTCTTCCGTTTTATACTGAATGGCCACCGCTTTCTGTGGATGCCTGCAGAAATAGGCCGTCCGGTTGTGAATTACAGCACCTTCACTTTTGTGATCATCCTCATTACAGGAATGGTATTGTGGTGGCCGCAGAAATGGACGAAAGCCATGCGCGACCAGAGCTTTAAGATCAAGTGGAAGGCCTCTTTCAAAAGGGTAAATTATGACCTGCATAATGTGCTGGGCTTTTATTCTTTGCTGGTTGTACTGGCCATGGCGCTGACCGGAATGGTATATGGTATCAAATGGTACAGTAAAGGTTTGTATTGGGTTACTTCCGGCGGACAAACACTGCCGGATTTCAAACGGCCACAGTCAGACTCCCTGCAGATAGGGAAGTTGTATACACCTGAACAGGCAATGGACCTTGTATGGGGAAAAGTACTCAGTAAACATCCGGAAGCAGAAGGATTTTATTACACTTTTGCGGATACATCAAAACCGGCATCTGCTATTAATATTACGATCTATCCGACAGCCGGAAAGTTCTATAACAACAGGAGTTACGCGTTTGACCAGCATACAGGACAGCAGCTGCAGGGCGATAAAGTATTCGGGATCAGTTTCCAGGAGGCTGGTTTTGGAACTAAGCTGCGTAAAATGAACTATGACATTCACGTGGGTTCCATACTGGGCTTACCCGGCAGGATCCTGGCCTTCTTTGGCGCCCTGATCGGTGCCAGCCTGCCTGTTACCGGGTTCCTCGTATGGCTGGGACGTAAAAAGAAAGGGAAGAAAAGTGTTGGCAAACACCAGCAGACAGCGAAGGCATTTCAGGCAGTTTAAGTAAGTACACCGGTATATTGTTTCACAGGCCGTCTCCGGTATGGGGACGGCCTGTTCGTTTTTTTCTTCCTTTTGCCTCAAGTCTCCTAAAAAATCATATATTCATTTATCGATATTAACGAAAAGACTCACTACAATGCCTCAGCGCTTGTAGCTTATAAAACGCGTTCTATGAAAAGACACATCAATAAGGTGGCCGTTTTAGGTTCAGGAGTAATGGGTTCACGTATAGCAGCTCATTTTGCAGGAGTAGGAGTACAGGTGTTGTTACTGGATATTGCCCCTAAAGAGTTAACTGATGCAGAAAAAGCTAAAGGACTGTCGCTGGACAGTAAAGCGGTAAAGAACCGTATCGTAAACGAAGCATTGCAGTCTGCCCTGAAAGCAAATCCTTCTCCCGTATATCAGAAGGATGTTGTAAAGCTGATCCGTACGGGGAACTTTACGGATGATATGAAAGAGGTTGCCAACTATGACTGGATCATTGAAGTAGTTGTGGAAAACCTGGATATCAAGAAATCAGTCTTCACAGAGGTAGAAAAATACCGTAAACCCGGTACGCTGATCACCTCCAATACATCAGGTATTCCCATCCATCTGATGGCAGAAGGGCGTAGTGATGACTTTAAGAAACATTTCTGTGGCACGCACTTCTTTAACCCACCCCGTTATCTGCGTTTACTGGAAATAATTCCAACGCCATATACCGACCCGGAAATAGTGGACTTCCTGATGAACTATGGGGATCTCTACCTGGGTAAAACAACAGTGCTTTGTAAGGATACCCCGGCATTTATTGCCAACAGGGTAGGGGTGTATTCCATTATGGCCATCTTCCACATCATGCAGGAAATGAAGCTGAATATCGATGAGATAGACACGCTGACAGGGCCGGTAATAGGTAGACCTAAGTCGGCCACTTTCCGTACGGCCGATGTAGTGGGTATTGATACGCTGGTAAAAGTGGCAAAAGGCGTAGCTGATAATTGTCCGCAGGACGAAGCCAGAGATATTTTCGTGATCCCTCCATTCCTCCAGAAAGTGGTGGAAAATAAATGGCTGGGCGATAAAACCGGCCAGGGTTTCTATAAAAAGACAAAGGGAGAAGGCGGGAAGGAGATCCTGACGCTGAACCTGGAAACCATGGAATATGGGCCGCGGCAGAAATCCAAATTTGCCAGTGTCGAAGCCGCCAAACAGGTGGAAGATCTGAAGCAGCGGTTGAAAGCCCTGTACAATGCCACCGATAAAGCAGGGGAGTTCTATCAGCAGTTCCATGCACATCTTTTCTCTTATATCTCCCACCGTATACCGGAAATAGCAGATGATATCTACAAAGTGGATGATGCTATGAAGGCGGGTTTTGGCTGGGAAATAGGACCTTTTGAATCATGGGACGTACTGGGTGTGGAGAAGGGGATCAAAGCCATTGAGGCTAAGGGATTGACCGTGGCGCCATGGGTGAAGGAGATGCTGGAAAAGGGCGTTAAAAGTTTCTACAAAGTAGAGAATGGCAAACGGTATTATTATGACGTTAAGACGCATGTCTTTAAACTGCTGCCGGGAGCAGATACATTCATTATCCTGGAAAATCTTTCCGGTAATGTTGTCTGGAAGAACAGTGCCTGCAACCTGTATGATATTGGCGATGGAGTGGTGACGCTCGACTGGAAAACAAAAATGAATACCATCGGTGGTGAGGTGCTGGAGGGTGTGAATAAAGCGATTGACAGGGCAGAGAAAGATTTCCGCGGACTGATCCTCGCCAATGAAGGTGCAAACTTTTCTGCAGGGGCCAATGTGGGCATGATCTTCATGTTTGCTGCAGAACAGGAATATGATGAACTGGACATGGCAGTGCGGATGTTCCAGAAGACGACCATGCGCCTCCGTTATTCTTCCATCCCGGTAATAGTGGCTCCTCACGCGCTGACATTGGGCGGCGGATGCGAGATGTGTTTACATGCCGACAAAGTGCAGGCCGCTGCAGAGTCCTATATCGGACTGGTAGAACTGGGTGTTGGTCTGATACCCGGCGGTGGCGGCACCAAAGAAATGGCATTGCGCGCCAGCGATGAGTTCAAAGAGGGCCGCATAGAAGAAGAGCCGCTGAAAGACAGGTTTATGACCATCGCTATGGCAAAAGTAAGTACCTCTGCGCATGAGGCATTCGACCTGGGCATATTGCGGAAAGGGCATGACGAGATCACCCTGAACCAAAGCCGCCTGATAGCCGACGCCAAACGCAGCATCCTGCAAATGGCGGAAGAAGGGTATACCCGTCCGGTGGAAAGAAAAGACGTAAAAGTATTGGGCCGCACCGCCCTCGGTATGATGCTGACAGGTATTCATAGCATGCGGTTCTCCAATTATATTTCAGATCATGATGCAAAGATTGCCGGTAAGCTTGCGTATGTGATGAGCGGAGGCGATCTGTCAGAAGCGTCTCTGGTAAGCGAACAATACTTGCTGGACCTGGAAAGGGAAGCCTTCCTCAGCCTGGCAGGAGAGCGTAAAACACTGGAAAGGCTGCAAAGCGTGATCAAAACAGGGAAACCAATTAGAAACTAATCCGCCTGATGTCAACTATTCTTTCCCTACAGAACATTTCAAAAAGATATGGTGCCGTGCAGGCATTGTCAGGAGTATCGTTTGATATTCCTACCAGCTCTGTTTTTGGCGTATTGGGTCCCAACGGGAGTGGAAAAACAACCCTGTTGGGCATTGTTACCGATGTGCTGAAAGCGGACGCCGGTTCCTTCACCCTGATGGGCGCGCCACCTTCTGCCCGGGAACGGCGGAAGATCGGTACCCTGCTGGAGACCCCCAACTTTTATCATTATCTCTCCGGCTACCGGAACCTGCAGATAGTGGCTAATATCAAACAACAAAGCGAAGCAGATATTCCCAGGGTGCTGGAACTGGCCGGATTAACGGCCCGTCAGCATTCGGCCTTCAAGACCTATTCCCTGGGCATGAAGCAGCGTCTCGCTATAGCTGCGGCGATGCTTGGCGATCCGCAGGTACTGATACTGGATGAACCGGCCAATGGACTGGACCCTGTAGGAATAGCAGAGGTCAGGAACCTGATCCGCCAGCTGGCGCTGTCAGGTAAGACCATTATTATGGCCAGCCATCTGCTGGATGAAGTGGAAAAGGTGTGTACGCATGTAGCCATCCTGCGTAAAGGGCAGTTACTGGGCTCCGGACCGGTCAATGCCGTACTGGCAAGAGATAATTTTATAGAGATTGGCAGCGCAGACAGCCATGCACTGGCGCAGCTGATACGGCAACACCCTGCTTTCGTGGAGTTGCTGCCTGCCGGCAACGGTGTACTGCAGGTGACGTTCAAAGATGCGGTTGATCCCGCAGCGCTCAATAACTGGTGCGCTCAGCAGGGCGTCTGGCTTAGCCACCTGCAGATGAGCAGGAAGAGCCTGGAAACTGCATTCCTGGAATTAACCAACAACTAATCCTCTTATACCTGCATATGCTGCAAATCATTAAAATAGAATGGCTGAAGGTAAAGAACTACCGTACTTTCTGGGTCTTCATAGCCCTTGGATTGCTGGCTATTCTGGCGCCTAACTTTATTATTCACAACATTTTTGTTGAAAAGATTCCCCAGGAAGCCCAAAAGCTGCTGGGGCAGTCCATATATGATTTTCCGCTGGTATGGCAGACGGTGGCAAGTGTCAGTTCCTATACTTCCGGCATTTTCAGCCTGTTACTGATCACGCTGGTAACCAATGAGTTCACCTATAAGACACATCGACAGAACATCATTGATGGCTGGGAACGGAGCGATTTTGTGCTATCAAAACTGTTTTGGGTTGTGGGCCTATCCCTACTGGCCTTCCTGGTTTCGCTGATCGCTGTACTTGTTTTTGGCTGTATTTATGGGAAAACTGCTTTCAGCCTGGAAAATAGCCGTTATTTGTTCTATTATCTGCTACAGGTAATTGTATCGCTATGTCTTGCATTACTGTTGGCTGTATTGGTAAAACGTACAGGACTGGCAATAATATTGTTCCTGGGGTATATCATGTTCCTGGAACAGCTGATAGTTTCTGTTATTAAGCACTACTTTGGTAATATCGGGGGCTTATTGCCGCTGCAGGCAGGAGATGAATTATTACCTTTTCCTGTTGTGGAAAAACTTGTGAAATTTTCCGGTCCCTATGATAGCATTGTATACCTGTCTGTATTGGCCGGTTATATTGTCCTGATACTATGGCTGGTGTTCCGGAGAATGCTGCGCAGTGACCTGTAGATTAGTATGTTAATTATATGTTATTTGTAAAAGATAGGGGACATACCCGTAATGTTTCTCCTATCTTTTGCGTTTAGTTTATTACGCATTATCACACGACCGTGCGTTATGGACTATCAGTTAAGAGTATTAAATTTGTTTCGAAAAGTAAACAGCAACGTTTGTGAAGGGAAAAGAGCAGGAAAAGATCATACTTGTTACGAATGATGACGGAGTAACGGCCCCTGGTATCAGGGCCCTGATTGAAGCGGTAAGCCCGCTGGGCAAAGTAGTAGTGGTAGCCCCTGATAGCCCGCAATCGGGTAAAGGGCATGCAATCACTATCGGGGTGCCCCTGCGGCTGGACCAGGTGGACATCTTTGAAGGAATTGAAGCCTGGCAATGCTCTGGTACGCCGGTGGATTGTGTGAAGCTGGCCCGCGACAAGATCCTGCACCGCCTGCCGGATATCTGCGTAAGCGGGATCAACCATGGCGCCAACCATTCCATCAACGTGATCTATTCCGGTACAATGTCTGCCGCCATGGAAGCCGCGATAGAAGGTGTACCCTCAGTTGGGTTCTCTTATTTGGATTATAGTTTCAATGCAGATTTCTCTTTGTGTAAAGAGGTAGCTCATACGGTAGCTAAAAAGATGCTGGAATCTGAACTGCCGGAAGGTACCTTGTTCAATGTGAACATACCGGTTGTTAAAAAAGAAGATTATAAAGGAATAAAGATATGCCGTCAGGCAGATGCGAAATGGGTAGAGGCCTTTGATGAGCGCCGTGATCCACGTGGTAAAAAATACTATTGGCTTACGGGTGAGTTCATCAACCGCGATAACGGAGAGGATACGGACGTATATGCATTGGCTAATAACTATGCCTCACTGGTGCCAGTGCAGTTTGACCTGACGGATTATAAGCTGAAGAAAAAGATTGAGAACGACTGGAAACTCTGATGTGTATTGATGCACATTATCAAAACCTACTATGTTAAAACGAGATAATCTCCCATTGGGCATCGTGCTGGGTATATTTACCCCGGTGGTCGCCTTCTTCCTGTACTATCTGTTGGCATTTATGCCCAGAGAGAAATCCCTGAGTGAATTCATTAACCTCATTATGAGCAATCGCCAGATGCTGCCGAAACTGATCAGTATCTGTTTGCTGCTTAATGGACTGGTGTTCTATTTTTATACCAGCAGCCGGAAAGACATCACTGCAAAAGGGATCTTCCTGGTAACTATGCTTTATGCCATCACTATCATCTTTCTGAAGATATTACACGGATAAACCTATGAAGGCAGGAATGAAGAATGGGGAATAATACCTGGTTGACCAATTCCTGGTAAATTCCTTATTCCTAAGTTATATTTGCCCTATGAAGTATTACATCATCGCCGGTGAAGCTTCCGGTGATCTCCATGGCAGCAATCTGATCAAACAATTGAAACAACAGGACACCGCAGCGGATATCCGTTGCTGGGGTGGCGATATGATGCAACAGGCGGGAGGAACGCTGGTAAAGCATTATAAAGACCTTGCTTTCATGGGATTCATTGAGGTGGTGATGAACATCCGTACGGTACTGAAGAATATGGAATTCTGTAAAAAGGATATCCAGCAGTATCAGCCGGATGTACTGGTGCTGATCGACTATGCAGGTTTCAACCTGCGCATCGCGGAATGGGCCAAACCGCTTGGATATAAAGTGGTATTTTATATCTCCCCGCAGGTATGGGCCTGGAAAGAGAACCGTGTGAAGAAGATCAGAACAAGTGTTGATAAGATGCTTTGCATCCTGCCCTTTGAGCAGGAATTTTATAAGAAATGGGATTATGAGGTGGAATATATCGGCCATCCGCTTATCCAGGTGATAAAAGAAGCGAAGGAGAAACCGGTGGACAAGCCATTATCAGATAAACCTATTATTGCCATTCTACCTGGCAGCCGTAAGCAGGAGGTGAGTGTAAAATTGCCGATCATGCTTACCATGGCGGAACATTTTCCCGATTACCAGTTCATTGTTGCCCAGGCTCCCAGCCTGGATGATGCCTTTATAGCAGGACTGACAGGAGCGCATCCCAATGTGTCCACCGTCAAAGGACAAACATACAACCTCTTACGCCAGGCAGAAGCCGCACTGGTCACTTCAGGAACCGCCACATTGGAAACCGCTCTGTTTGGAGTGCCGGAAGTGGTTTGTTATAAAGGCAGCGCTATCTCATATTTCTTTGCCAAGAGACTGATCAAGGTAAAATATATTGCGCTGGTCAACCTAGTAATGGATAAACCTGTTGTAAAAGAGCTGATACAGCATGAGCTGAACGAAGATAATCTGTTGAAGGAACTGACATTATTGCTGAAAGATACCACGGTACGTAACCGTATAAAGACCGATTATGCCGCTCTCTGGTCAAAACTGGGAGAAAAGGATGCCAGTCGCCGGGCAGCGGAAGTCATCTATACAGAAGCAATTAGCTGACATGTTATGAAAGGAAAGAAGCTGCTTGTCCGGTAATGCCGGCTTAATGATGGCGGCTAAATAGTTTTACCAGCATTATGATCAATGCGATCAGGAATACGATGATAGATATCCGGTTCATGCCATGCATCATATATACATAACGGTTCTTAGGTGCAGCGGGATCTTTTTTACCTATGTAGAGGTAGCGTAGTATTTGTTGCCAGATGCTTTTCATAATAATACAAAGATAGTTTTTATACAACTGATTCACCAGGGGCCTGACTCATAAGAGCCGGATATATAGTTATACTTCCGGATAGTATTGCCGGAGGGTAATATTCTATAGGAAAGTGGTAAAGGACGATGAGCTATTAAGCGGGAATGTATATTACTTTGTCAGGATCAGCATTATGAAAGTTTTGCCGGAAACGGCACGTGGTTGTCACTGCAACCCAACGGAGCAGGAAGTTTCTAAGTTCTCAGATACATTTAAAAATTAATCATGCGAAAACTATTTCTATTATTTAGTAGCGCACTATTGGCATTTTCCGCGGCCAGTGCGCAGGACCACGGTCTGGAACAGCCCTATATCCCGGAAACCGATCAGGCTGTATTACAAAAGCTGGATCAATGGCAGGATTGGAAATTTGGTATGCTGATCCACTGGGGCGCTTATTCACAATGGGGTATTGTAGAGTCCTGGAGTATCTGCCCGGAAGATGAGGGATGGACACAGCGTCAGCCCTATGGCATTCCCTACTATGATTATGTAAAGAAATATGAAGCACTGTCCACCACTTTTAACCCTACCAAATTTGATCCTTCCAAATGGGCAAAAGCGGCTAAAGGCGCCGGTATGGAATATGTTGTTTTCACAACAAAACACCATGATGGTTTCTGTATGTGGGATACAAAACAGACTGATTATGGCATAGCGGGTTCAAAGAGCCCTTTCAGGAATGATCCGAGAAAGAACGTGGCTAAAGAGGTATTTACGGCTTTCCAGAAGGAAGGATTGCATACAGGCGCTTATTTCTCCAAACCTGACTGGCATAGCGAATATTACTGGTGGCCTTATTTCCCGCCGAAAGACAGGCATGTGAACTATGACGTGACAAGGTACCCTGACCGCTGGAAGAATTTTAAAGACTATACCTACAAACAGATCGAGGAGCTGATGACCACTATGGGTAAGATAGAGATACTCTGGCTGGATGGCGGATGGGTACGTGCCCGCAAGCAGGGAACTAAAAAAGAAAATGATATCACTGCAGCAGAAATTGATACCAGGCCGACAAAACAAAATGAGGATATCGATATGGCAGGTATCACTAAAATGGCCCGCAGCCATCAGCCTGGTCTGATCGTGGTGGACCGTTCAGTACATGGCCCGTTTGAAAACTACCGCACACCGGAACAGCAGATCCCGGAAAAACCATTGTCCTATCCATGGGAAACCTGTATGACGATGGCCAACTCATGGTCATATGTACCGGATGACAAGTATAAACCGGTAAATAAGATCATTCATAATCTGGTGGACATCGTAGCCAAAGGCGGTAACTACCTGCTGAATGTAGGTCCGGGCCCTGATGGCCAGTTGCATGACGAGGCTTATACCACCATGGCAGCCATAGGAGAGTGGATGAAGATCAATGGAGATGCCATCTATGGCACCCGTTCGATAGCGCCTTATAAGGATGGGAAAGTATGTTTTACCCGCAAAAGGAATGGTAATGTATATGCCATTTACCTGCTGGATGAAGGTGAAAAGCTGCCGGCCCTGGTAACATTTGAAGGTCTGAAACCAGCAAAAGGCGCAAAGGTGACTGTGCTGGGTGCAAAGGAAAAGATCTCCTGGAAGGCTACTGCCACAGGTACTCAGATCACGATCCCTGCTGCTGTACAGCAGAAAGCCTGGCAGCATGCGGTTGCTATACAGCTCTCTGCGGTAGCATCATAAACAATGACCTGTAAATGAAATTATAACAGTCTGCATAAGCTGTGAACAAAAAAAATGGCTGCCTTTGAACAGGCGGCCATTTTTTTTGTTGTCTATTTAAATGTGTAAACAGATCTATGAATAACCCAATCCGTTCAATTTCAATTTGATCCTAAGCATGGCAAATCAAGAAAATTTTCTTCAATAACTAATCATTAACTAAAATGAGAAGTTTATTCGTCAATATTGTAGCAGAGTCATGGAATGACATTGTGTGTTAACAACAATTGAACCGGGTATAAAACTTAACGCATGGTAGGTAATGTACAAATTCTCCTTGCAGAAGATGATTATCAATACGGTAATATCATTAAAAAGCAGCTGGAAGCCTCAGGATACCAGGTGGTACTCTGTTTCGACGGTGAAGTAGCCTGGAAGAAGTTCCAAAGAGACGATTTCGACCTTTGCATACTGGACGTGATGATGCCCAAAAAAGACGGTTTTACGCTGGCGCAGGATATCCGTAAAAAGAACGGTATGATACCGATCCTCTTTGTTTCTGCAAAATCGGCCGATGAAGACCGGCTCCATGGTTTCCGCATAGGCGGGGACGATTTTCTGGTGAAGCCCTTCAGCATGCGCGAGTTGATCATGAGGATAAGGGTATTCCTGCGCAGGACGCTGCCCAAAGATGTGCCGGGAGATGGTATCTATAAACTGGGCGATGATGTGAGGTTTAACTATGAAGAAAAAGAACTCCGAAAGACCGGGGGAGAGGCTTTTGCCACCCTCACCAAGAAAGAGGCAAAAGTACTGCGGTACCTGGTCGAGAACAGCAATAAACTGGTAAAGCGGGATGAGATCCTGCTGAAAGTCTGGGGAAACAGTAGTTTCTTTTCCAGCAGAAGTATGGACGTATTCATTACCCGCTTACGCAAGCACTTTAAAATGCAGCCCGGGATAGCCCTCGAAACATTACATAATGTGGGTATCCGGTTAAACATCCTCGAAAGCAGCAAAGACAAAAAAGACGGGTCTACGTCAGCAGATACAGATAATCAAGGGTGACGACAAGCAAATATCCAAACCCCATAACCACCAAAACAATGACTTACGGCAGAAATGACCAGCCACGCTACCGGCAACAGGGCAATGGCAGTCGTCATGAGAGTGATGAGCGTAATCACCGCACACAAAGACACAACGGGAATCAGTACCGTGCTTCCCGCCCCCAAAACGGATCCCGCTTCCCCCCTCGTATTAAACCGCCAAAGGAAGAAAGCAAGATCTATTTTATAGCGCTGCTCCCTAATGCTGAAATTGGCAGGGAGATCATTCGGCTGAAACAGGAGTTTGCAGAAAAATATGATGCCCGCAGGGCACTCAGGGTGCTGCCGCATATTACTATGCAGGTGCCTTTTACAGCCAGTCCCTCACTGGAAAAGGCTTTATGTCCGGGCTTGACGACTTTTGCCGCTTCCATGCAGCCTTTTGAAATAAAACTAAGCGGTTTTGGAGGCTTCTCGTTTACCAAACGGAAAGTATTGTATATCAACGTTGAAAAGAATGAGGGAATCGTACATCTGCACCAGCAGATGATGGAATTTCTCAGGAAGGAATTCGGGTTCAGCCATATGCTGGCCCGCCATGGATTTAATCCGCATGTGTCCCTGGCATTCCGTGACCTGTCCGACCTTGAATTTGAGCTGGCTATGGAAGAATACCGGCACCGCCCCTTCGATGCTGCCTTCCAGGTGCGCAACCTGTACCTGCTCCGGCATAATGGTACCTCCTGGGAGGTACTCCATAAATGCAAGCTGGGAGGAGCTTAACTAGCACTTTTCTGCCATGCTTCCTATGCAATAAAATCGTAACTTTATAGCAGATGGAAACAGTGGTAGTAAAACAATATAACCTCGACGAGGAACAGGAAAAGAAAGAAATCGTTCGTCATTACCGCGCTTTACTGAGGTCGCTTAAACCCCGTTTGAAGAAAGGTGACCGGGAACTGGTACGTACTGCCTTCGAAATGGCGGCAGACGCGCACAAGGAAATGCGCCGGAAATCCGGTGAGCCTTATATCTTACATCCTCTCGCTGTAGCGCAGATCTGCGTTGACGAGATCGGCTTGGGCGTACGCTCCGCTATCTGCGCCCTGCTTCACGATACCGTGGAAGATACTGAAGTCACCCTGGAAGACGTGGACAGAGCCTTCGGGGCCGAAATATGCCATATAGTGGATGGTCTGACCAAGATCTCTACAGTAATTGACTCGAACACCAGCACCGCCCAGGCGGAAAATTTCAAAAAGATCCTGCTCACACTGGCAGACGACCCCAGGGTGATACTCATAAAACTGGCGGACAGGATGCATAATATGCGTACCCTGGATAGTATGAGCCGTGAAAAACAGCTCAAAATAGCCTCGGAAACCGTATTTATCTATGCCCCCCTGGCCCACCGCCTCGGCCTGTACAATATCAAGTCCGAGATGGAGGACTTGTCCATGAAGTACACCGAGCAGCAGACCTACCGGGACATCGCCAAACGCCTGAAAGAAACCAAGCGTGAGCGTACCCGTTATATCAACGAATTCATAAAGCCTATCAAGGAGGTATTGCAGGAAGAAGGTTTCATGTTCGAGATCTACGGACGGCCGAAATCCATACACTCTATCTGGAATAAGATCAAGAAGAAAGGAGTCACCTTCGAAGAAGTGTACGACCTCTTCGCGATCCGTATTATATTGGATTCTCCCTTGGAAAAGGAAAAATCAGATTGCTGGAAGGTCTATTCTATTATAACAGACTTTTATCACCCCAGCCCGGAAAGGACCCGCGACTGGCTCAGTAATCCGAAATCCAACGGATATGAGGCATTGCATGTGACGGTGATGGGCCCGCAGGGTAAATGGGTGGAAGTGCAGATCCGTACCAAGAGGATGAACGATTATGCGGAAAAAGGGCTCGCCGCCCACTGGCGTTATAAGGAGGGTAGTGCCCAGAGTGCCAGTACAGAGGCTAAATTCGATCAGTGGTTCACCCAGATCAGGGAGATACTGAACAATCCGGACTCCAATACGCTGGATTTCCTGGCAGACTTTAAAAGTAACCTCTTCACAGAAGAGATCTATGTATATACACCGAAAGGTGACCTGAAGATCTTGCCTGTCAATTCCACTGCGCTTGATTTCGCCTATGCGATCCATAGTGCGGTAGGAAACAAGTGTATCGGCGCCAAAGTGAACTATAAGCTGGTACCTATCAGCCATAAACTGCGCAGCGGCGACCAGGTGGAGATCATTACCTCCAACAAGCAGAAGCCAACGGAAGACTGGCTGAACTATGTTCTCACCGCTAAGGCTAAATCCAAGATCAAGGACGCCCTGAAGGAGGAAAAGAGAAAGGTGGCCATGGATGGGAAAGACGTGCTGGAACGTAAGCTGGACCATCTGAAGATCTCCAACAGTCAGCATAACATCAACGAGCTGGTACAGTTCTATAAGCAGCCATCGCCGCTGGACCTGTATTACCAGATCGCCGTCAAGAATATCGACCTGAAGGAGCTGAAGCAGTTCACCGTTCTGGGTGATAAGCTGGAAGCGCCTAAACCGCCACCGGTGAAACAGCCGGAACATATCTCGGAAGATCACCTGAAACACCAGCTCCCTTCCAAGAAAGATGCGGAACTGATCATCTTCGGGGAAAGTTCAGACAAAATAGCCTACAAACTGGCTAATTGCTGTCGCCCGATTCCGGGAGATGACGTATTTGGGTTCATCACGGCCAGTGAAGGCCTGAAGATCCATAGAACGAACTGTCCGAATGCCGCCCAGTTGCTGGCTAATTATGGACACCGTGTTGTAAAGACCAAGTGGGTGAAGAACAGGGAGATTTCCTTCCTGACCGGCCTGAGGATCGTTGGTATGGACGATGTAGGGGTTATCCACAAGATCACCAATGTCATTTCGGGTGAGCTGCGGGTGAACATTGCCGGTTTGACCATTGAATCCAGCGAAGGCTTGTTTGAAGGGCTGATCAAGGTATTTGTACACGATAAAGAGGAGCTGGATGAGCTGTTCGAAAGGTTGAAGAAACTGGATGGTATTCAATCGGTAAGCCGCCTGGAGGACGAATAGGTCCAGAAGAAATTAAGATCTTATAATAATAAGACGGGCTGCAGGGCGTTTATTCCTGTGGCCCGTCTTTTTTGCGGGTGGGGCTCCCGGCTTCTGATTATTATTTCCTAATTCGGATTCGTGCTATTTTTCCTTAATTTTGCCACTTCGTTTTTAAAAATCAATATCAACTCTTATGGTAGATGTTTTGCTGGGCCTACAATGGGGCGATGAAGGCAAAGGAAAGATTGTGGATTACTTTGCAGGTAAATACGATGTCATAGCCCGCTTTCAGGGTGGGCCCAACGCAGGGCATACTTTATATGTGGATGGCCAGAAGGTAGTGTTACATACTATCCCTTCCGGTGTATTTCACAAGAATACCATTAACCTGATAGGTAATGGTGTAGTACTGGACCCTGTGACATTTAAGAAAGAATGTGATAAGATCTCTTCTTTGGGTGTTGATCTGAAAAAGAATCTTTTTATTGCGGAAAGAACGCATATTATCGTACCTTCTCATCGTGCGCTTGATAAAGCCTCAGAAATATCAAAAGGCAGTGAAAAGATCGGTTCTACGCTGAAAGGTATCGGACCTGCGTATATGGACAAAACCGGTCGTAATGGTCTGAGGGTAGGCGATGTGCTGCGCAGCGATTTTGATGAACGTTACAACAAACTAAAAGAGAAACACCAGCACCTGCTGGCAGGATATGACTTTACTGCAGAAGTAAAGGCTGAAATAGCAAAAGATATTGCTGACTGGGAAGCGGAGTTCTTTGACGCCGTGAGCTACCTGAAGCAGATGAATATTGTAAACGGAGAATATTTTATCAACGAGCGGCTGAAAGCAGGCAAGAAGATATTGGCCGAAGGTGCACAGGGCAGTATGCTGGATGTGGATTTCGGTACTTATCCTTTCGTTACTTCTTCAAGTACTATCTCTGCCGGCGTATGTTCCGGGTTGGGTGTAGCGCCTAAATGGATAAAAGAAGTGATCGGCGTAACAAAGGCATATTGTACCCGTGTAGGTAGCGGACCATTCCCTACCGAACTGCATGATGCTACCGGCGAGAAGCTCCGTGCAGAAGGTAATGAGTTCGGCGCCACTACAGGGCGTCCGCGCCGTTGCGGCTGGATTGACCTGGTAGCCCTGAATTATACCTGTATGCTGAGTGGTGTTACCCAGTTGGTAATGACAAAAAGCGACGTGCTGGATGCCTTTGATGAGGTGTACGCATGTACAGCCTATGAGATCAACGGACAGCAGACGAAGGCAATGCCATACCAGCTGAATGATGCAGAAGTAAAACCTGTATGGGAAAAGCATAAAGGCTGGAGTGATGAAACAGCAGCCAAAAGCAGGCACTTTGATGAGTTGCCGGCCGAAATGAAATCTTTCGTAAAAGCAGTTGAAAGTTACCTGGATGTACCTGTGAAATTTGTCTCTAATGGACCAGGCAGGGACCAGATTCTGGAGCAGGAAAAAGCTTAAAAAAGTACGGAAAAAAATCGGCAAAAAAAATTTGGCTAATACAAAAAACTGTTAAAACTTTACGCAAAAGTAATACGCTAAAGACTTAAGTGAACCTATTATGAAATCAAAATCTGATAACGAAAAAGAGACCAAAAAGACGAGTTCTCCAAAAACTACGAAAGCCACGCCTAAAGCTGCAAGTAAGCCAAAGAAGGAAGAGGAGGACGATGATGATGATCTGGATGAGGAGGAAACTCCCCGTAAGTCTGCTGCTTCTAAAAAATCAGATAAGTCGCCTTCAAAGTCAAAGAAGAAAAATGACGATGATGAGGATGATCTGGATGATGAGGATGATGATATGGACCTGGACGACGATGATGATAATTGGGGTAAAGGTGATGATGAGGACTATGATCCTGATTTCGAAGAGTTTGACATGCCTAAACCAAAGAGCAAACGTGGCCGCCCTGGTAAGAAGAGCGCAGACGACGACGACGATCTGGGCATCGACGACGAGTTCAAGGACATGGGCCTGTTCAACGACAGGGGTGGCTTTGACGACGATGACGACGATTTTTAAGCATTAAAAGCACGCATTATCAGGATATTTTACGGTTTCCCGGTTAATGATCCAAACTTATTTAAACAGCAAATGTTGAATTGGAGTAATCAGTTCAACATTTGCTGTTTTTTGGATAATAACAACTACGCTTCCATCTATCACCAAAACGAGGCTATACTGGCCGCAGATGCGCTGGATACGCTTGCATGCAATGCCGGCAATGCATTCCCCTCACTACTACAATATCACAACACTCACCGTGACTGGCTGTTCGGTCATCTTGCCTACGATCTCAAAAATGAGGTCTTTCCGGGCTTATATTCGGATAACAGGGACGGAATAGGCTGGGCAGACCTTTTCTTTTTCCGGCCCCGTATTGTCATGCTATTGCGTAATAACGAGGTGCAGATCGGCGGCTGGGAAATGGACGAAGCAGCTGCCCGTGTCATTTATGCTCAATGCCTTGCAGCAAAAGAAGAGAAAATACAGGCAATACCCGCCGGTAAAGTCCGGGCCCACCTTGACAGGCAGCAATACCTCAGCGCCGTTAACAGCTTACAGCAACATATACACCGGGGCGACTGTTATGAGGTGAATTTCTGCAGGGAAAATTTCATTGAAGATACCATCGTACATCCCCTCTCTCTCTTTAAACGCCTGAACAGCGTTTCCCCTTCTCCCTTTGCAGCCTACTACCGTACAAATGACCATTACCTGGTCTGCTCCAGTCCTGAACGTTTCCTGCAGAAGAAAGGACCTGTTGTTATTTCACAGCCTATAAAGGGAACGATCAGGCGCGCTGATACGCCGGCTGCCGATGATGAGCGCCGCCGCGAATTGCAGCAGAACAGCAAGGAAAGGGCAGAGAATGTAATGGTGGTGGACCTGGTACGCAACGATCTTTCTCATACTGCTACGCGCGGTAGCGTACATGTGGCAGAGTTATTCGGTATCTATTCATTTGCACAGGTGCATCACATGATCTCTACGGTAACGGCTACCCTTGAAGAAGGCGTGTCTTTTACAGATGCCATCAGCCAGGCATTTCCTATGGGCTCCATGACGGGCGCACCTAAACTGAGCGTGATGCAACTGATAGAGCAGTATGAGCAATCCCGCAGGGGACTGTTTTCCGGCGCCCTGGGGTATATTACGCCGGAAGGCGATTTTGATTTCAACGTGGTTATACGCAGCATACTGTATAATGCCGGCAGGAAATATCTTTCTTTCCAGACTGGTTCTGCCATTACCTATTATGCCGATCCGGTAAAGGAATGGGAGGAATGCCTGCTGAAGGCAGAAGCTATGAAAAATATCCTCGAAGGCTAAGGCCAGGCTATTTATCTTTTTCCTGGAAGATGTTTTCCATCGCACTACGGATATCGGGGTATGAAAATACAAAGCCTGTTTCCTGGATCTTCAGGGAAGACACCCGGCAGCTTTTCAATACTTCAATACTCATCTCACCCAAGGCCAGTTTTAAGGCAAATGCGGGCACATAAACAGGAAGGAAGCTCTTTCCCTTTGCCTCCTGTGCCATGGTCATTACCAGCTCTTTATTCTGTACCGGATGCGGCGCCGCTGCATTATAAATACCTTCCAGCTCATGATTGACGATAGCGCTCAGATAGATACGGGCCAGGTCGTGCAGATGTATCCAGCTAACATATTGTTCCCCGTTGCCCAGGATGGTCGCAAATCCGAACTGTAAAGGCTTATAGAATTCCCTCATAGCGCCGCCGGTAAGGTTGAGTGCGATGCCGGTGCGTAAGATGACCACTTTTTTCTGCAGCTCCCGCATTTTCAGAATACCGTTTTCCCATGCAACACAGGTATTCCCGAGGAAGTCGGTAGCCGGCGGATCACTTTCCGTGAAGGCCGGGCCGCTTTTATTCTCGCCGTAGTAGCCGATGGCAGAGGCGCTGATCACCTTCTTTACCTTATTAGGATACTTGCTGAGCGCATCGAACAACAAGCCTGCACTTTGTACCCGGCTGTTTACGATCTCTTTTTTACGGGCGGCTGTCCAGCGTTTGTCCCCTACATTGGCGCCTGCAAGATGGACGATGTAATCTGCCTGTCGTATAGCTGCTTCATCAATTGTCTGACGGGCAACATCCCAATGGGCATAGCTGACAAGCTCATTTTCCGTATCGCCGCCGCTGTTACGCCGGCTCAGAATAATGACTTTATAACCAATTTCTGTAAGCAACTTTGTAAGCGCCCGGCCCACGAGACCCGTGCCGCCGGTAATTAACACCGTATCCATAATCGTAAAAATACATAATTCAGCATTAGAAATTACGAATTGAAAATGATGAATAACTGCAGTGTCCCCGTTTCTCCTGAACGATAGGGTTAAAATAGCCCGGTAGGGAAGATAATTGTAATTCGCTTATGATAATTCGTAATTGCGTATTTTAGTGTTGGCGGCCGGAGATGCTCCACGTTTTCCTGCCCGTGTTTCACAATGAATCATAGCGATTTACCGTTAAATCTGTATCCTAAACTTGCAACCTTTTAAAATATAAGCAATGCGCATTCTATATCTCTATGCTTTACTGGTCTTATGGAGCGGAGCTGTAATGGCTCAGAAGATCTCCTATACGGAACCGGAAAGGGACGATTACAAAAGCACGGAATTCGAAATTATCGGCAGGGTATCAGGAAATATACTGGTATACAAGAGCGATAGAGGTGATTATGTCATTTCTATATACGATAATACGATGGCCCTGAAAAGCCGGGTAAAGCTGGATTTTCTGCCCAAAAAGCTGATCAGCGTCGATTTTGTGTCCTACGCTGATAAAGTATTCATGTTATACCAGTTCCAGCGTAAAGATGCTGTTTACAGTTTCTGTGCTACCATGGACGGTAATGCCCGCTTTGCCGATGCGCCGGTAATGGTGGATTCTACCAGGATAGGATTTTACTCCAAAGAGAATAAAGTGTACTCCGTAGAGTATTCCGAAGACAAGAATAAGATCATGGTGTACAAGATCAACCAGGACAAGGAGAACGACAACGTGTTCTACACTTTCCTGTACGACAGCGCCTTTAAACTGATCAACAACAGCAGGGTATCGCTGCCGATGGAAAGCAAAAAGTCCTTCCTCAGCAATTTTAATCTCACCAATGAGGGTGACCTGGTATTCAACAAGCTGGAACGTACCAGCAACAGGGACTACATCATCGCCGGTAACCTGATCATTAAACGGGCTGTAGTGGATTCGTTTGAGAACGTACCCATGCAGCTCAAGACCCAGTTGCTGGACGAGGTGAAGATGAAGGTGGACAACAACAATAAAAAAGTGCTGGTCACCGCCTTTTACTATAAGCAGAAGCGAGGGAACGTGGAAGGCCTGTACGTAAGTAAATACGACTATGCACAGAAACAACTGCTATATGAAAAGGAAGTACCGTTCACCCCTGATCTGAAAAATAACGCCAAAGGGGAATCTTCCACCAACGCAGCTTTCAACGACTATTTTATCCGTAAGATCATTAATACCAGCAACGGAGGTTTCATTATCACGGCTGAATCTTATTACACCACTTCCCGTTCACAGCCCTGGAACCGCTGGAATTATATGTATGGCCCTTACGGTATGTATACACCTTACTACTATTCACCGTATTCGCCGTTTTACTACAATCCGTGGTATAATAACTATAATTCCCAGGACCGCTATCATTACGACAACATAGCTGTGCTCTCACTGGATAATGAGGGCAACCTTCTCTGGAGTAATTTTGTACACAAAAGCCAGTATGACGATGGTTCTGATCTGTATTTGTCCTACATGATGGTCAATATCGGCAGTGAGCTGCGTTTCCTGTACAATGAACTGGACAGACGCAGTTATATCCTGACCGACAACAGTGTACAGCCTGATGGTAAAGCCAGCCGTAAGCCCACCTTACGTAATCTTGACAAAGGGTTTACCTGGATGCCCCGTTATGGTAAACAGATAAGCGGCCGCTCTGTACTGGTGCCATGCATCTACAGGAATTATATCTGTTTCGCGAAAATTGATTTTTAAAGCGACAAGGATCACATCATTGACCTGTTGCCTGTATATAGCATATTCAAGAAAGAAGCCGTCTCATGATACATGAGGCGGTTTTTTGTATCCTTAAAAGAAGTAGTTTCTAAATGAAAATGCCGACTTTTTTGATGTTTGACTATGATTTCTTTACTTTTTTTTGTTAATTTATACTATCAATCAACTTCAGCACGCTAAAAACAAATATTATCGATAATTTAAATACATACAGTGATTCAGATCTTATCGCTTTATTGCAAACAGGTGATATGGCTGCGTACGAATGTATTTATAACAGGTTTTGGCCCCTTTTATATGCATATGTCTACAATCGCCTGAAATCGAAAGAAGTGACGGAAGAACTGCTCCAGGAAGTATTTTTCTCTCTCTGGAACAGGCGGACCGAGCTCCGGTTACAGCAAACCCTGTCAGCTTATCTGTACACAGCAGCTAAATACCAGATCTTCAACTATATCAAAGCTGATAAGGTACGGAAAACCTACACCAGCTCATTTGCCCGCTATAATGAAACTTTACGGGACAATTCAAATGAGGATTATGTTGCCTTTTCTGACCTGGCCAAGGCCGTCGAAAAGGAAGTGTCCCGCCTGCCTGAAAAATGCCAGCAGGTATTCAGAATGAGCCGCAACGAGCACCGCTCCATTCATGACATCGCCAATGCATTGAATATCTCCCATAAAACCGTGGAAAACCATCTCACCAAAGCCCTGAAGCATTTACGCCTGGCTTTCAGGGAATATTTCTGGTTTTTATAATTTTTTTCTCCGCCGGATAGGTGTATCTCCTTTTTCAGTTTACATAATTATAGACGTGCCGCTGCCATATACTAAAACAAGCCTTAGTTACTGATGGACAATAAGGAATTTAAACAGCTACTGGACAGATATACCAAAGGTCTCCTCGATAAACAGGAAATGGAACACCTGGAAAAGTGGCTTGACACGATGGAGGATAAAACAGCATTTGATAATCTTTCACAGGAAGAACTGTCAACTGCCAGGGAGGATATGTTCAGCCGTTTGCAGCAACGTATCGGGCAGCCGGCTAAAACTGTCCGCATGCTCCGCCCTTCGCAAAAGATAGCAGTGGCCGCAACAATTGCAGTGATCATTGTTGCAGGTTATTTTTGGCGGAAGAGCGTACTGGACATCGTAGCGCCGCATAGAACCACTTACGCTTACAGCGACAAAGGACATATCCGTAAGCAGATCCTGTCTGACGGAAGTATCGTATGGCTGAAAGGAAAAAGCAAACTGACTTTCCCTGCGGTGTTCAATCAAAAAGAACGCCCTGTTACTCTGGAAGGAGAAGCCCTGTTTGAAGTAGCAAAAGATGCAAAACGCCCTTTTGTTGTACGCTGCGGCTCGCTGACAACAGGTGTATTAGGCACCAGCTTTAATATCCGGAAGAATGAAAAAGGAGAAGTAGCCATATCTGTATTGACAGGGTCGGTTGTAGTAGCATCAAAATCAACAAAAGAGCAGATCATCAAAACAAATGAAAGTATCGTTTATTCAGAAGTACATGCATCCGTTGTGAACGTACATCCGTCCCGTACGGACATACACGGATTTATCAGGGGAACTGAATACGATATGGCGTTCAATGACGCCCGCATGATTGACGTAATACAGAAAATAGAAAAGAAATTCGAAGTAAAGATCAACCTGGAAGATACCGCCATTCAAAAGCAGCTCTTTACTGCAGACATGACAGACCAATCTTTAGAACATACGATGGAGATGATCAGCCAGGCCCTCAACCTGGATATAACGATCAATGACAAGACGGTGCTAATACGACCAAAAAAATAAACTATGAACTGTAATTCGACCAAAATCAGGATGTATCACTATCACACTAAAAAGAGTCGCCTATGAGGAAAGTAAACAGCAAAAATAAAAGCAGGAGGTGACAGCCCCCTGCTGAGATTGATCTAGCCCTGAAAATACTGCGTGACAGCGCAGTAAGGGAATTCCTTTGTCTTATTCAACCAGAAATCTAACAAAGAAACAGGCCTATGTCCATAAATGTAAAGACAAATGCTTTTATAACCAAATCCGTCATTATCACAGCATTAAGTATGATGATGTTGTGCGCAGTCAGTCCCCGAGCGCTGTATGCACAGAATATCCTGAGCAGGAAGATATCTCTGCAGGCAGATGATATGAGCCTAAAAATGGTACTCAACCAGATCAGGTCAAAGACAGACGTGAAGTTTGTATATAGTTCCGATCGTATTGCGATGGACAAAAAAGTCACGGCAAATGCGAATGAAGAAGAACTCGGCAAAGTGCTGGACAAAGTATTGGGAAAACTCGACATCAACTTCGTAGTAAATGATGGCTTCATTATCCTGAAAGAAAAGAGTGAACAACATAATATTCAGGCGCCTGCTCCCGCAGCCGATACGGTGATCAGGGGGAAGGTGCTCAGTGAAAGCGGAGACCCCTTCCCGGGTGCAACAATTGTAGAAAAAGGCACCAGCAACGGGGTTACCTCAGGAGGCGATGGCGCTTTTACCCTAAAAGTAAAGCAAGGCGCTACACTTGCGATCACCGCCATTGGTTATCACGTAACGGAGATCGGTGCTGCGCAGGCAGGTACAATTAAGCTGCAGGCCGCCGTAAAACAACTGCACGATATTGTTGTGACAGCAGCAGGTATCGCGCGGCAGAAGAACAGCCTCGGTTATTCTGTCAGCACAATAGGCTCAGAGAAACTTGCCCAGAAGTCAGAACCAGATCCTGTGCGTGCACTGACAGGTAAAGTGGCCGGTGTGAATATACAATCTGCCGGTGGTGTGGCCGGTGGTGGCACCAATATCACCATCCGTGGTAACTCTTCCCTGAATGGTAACAACCAGCCGCTGTTTGTAGTAGATGGTGTTCCTTTCGATAACTCCAGCTTTGCCAATGTGGGCTCCTCTTCTGTAGGCGGCGTGGGTGTGACCAACCGCGCTTTCGATCTTGACCCGAACAACATACAGAGTATGACAGTACTCAAAGGTGCGGCAGCGGCTGCATTGTATGGATCAAGAGCGGCCAATGGTGCTATTATCATCACCACGAAAGCTGGCAAAAAGAAAAGCCGGAAAGGAACAGAGATCACTTACAACACTTCCTACGCTATTGAAGAAGTGGCCGGACTGCCTGAATACCAGACACGTTACGGACAAGGCACCAACAATGATTACCGGCAGGGTGTGTATGCTTCCTGGGGCCAGCCTTTCCAGGGCGTTCCCAGTATGCTGCCTACCCGTGCTACCATTCCTCATCAGTTAACACGTCAGTTCAGTGCTGCCGTGTTTCCCGAATTTTATGAAGCAGATGGTGTGACGCCAATACAGGTTCCCTACAGATCGTATGCAAAAGAGAATGCTAAAAATTTTTTCAGAACAGGGAGTGTATATGAAAATGCGATCACTATTTCATCCGGCAGCGAGAAGGGAAATTTTAATGCAGGCTTTTCCAATACAGATAACAGAGGGGTAGTACCGGGTAATGAGATCAAACGCACTTCCGTGAACATAGGTGGCAATATCCGCCTGGAGAATAAGTTCTATGCCAGCGGCGCTATCAACTATGTGACCACCCGCCAGAAAACACCTCCTGTAGGCGGATTGACAGGCTCCATCATGTCAACGCTGATGTATGTGCCCACCAGCTACGACCTCACACATTACCCTTTTGAGAATCCGGTAGATGGCAGCAATGTATATGACTACACCGGTGTGGACAACCCATATTGGTCAGTGAAACATAGTCCGAACAAAAGTGATGTGGACCGTTACTATGGCAACCTCATTGTAGGTTTTGATCCTTTCTCATGGCTGAATGTTCAGAATACGATCGGTTTTAACGCATACACAGACAGGCGATTGAGTGTTAGAGGGAAAGGATCATCTTCTTATGCAAACGGTAGTATTACAAGCGATAACATCTACCGCCAGGAACTGGATAATACCTTGTTACTGACGGCAACACATGCTGTTACGCCAAATATCTCCGTCCGCGCCATTTTAGGCAATAACGTGAACCAGCGTTTTACAGACAGGAAAGCATTTTATGGCGATAACATCATCGTCGCTGATCTGCATGATATGAATAATACCAGCTCAGTAACCGGTGTACAGCTTACCAACAACAGGAACCTGCTGAAGCAACGTTATTATGCATTCTTTACTGATATCACTTTTGACTATAAGAACTTTGCTTCATTGAACTTCGTAGGACGTAACGATGTATCTTCTACGCTGCCCGCCAATAACAGGAGTTATTTCTATGGTGGTGTGAATGGTTCATTAGTGTTTACAGAAGCTTTTCATCTGCCAAAGGAAGTGTTGAATTTTGGTAAGGTAAGAGCTGGTTATACAAGGGTGGGCAATGAAGCCTCTCCTTATCAGACAGCCAATTTTTACCAGATCAATGCCATCCTTGGTGGTAGTGCAAGTCCCTCAAATGTGGGCCTGCCCTTCACGCCGCAAAATGGAGCGGTGTATAATATCGTCACGCAATCCAACCTGCTCACAAATGCTAACCTGAAACCCGAGTTCATTACAGAACTGGAACTGGGAACGGAATTACAGTTCCTGGACAACCGCATCGGTATAGATCTGACTTACTACAATAAACGCAGTACCTCACAGATCTTTGAGGTAACAGCGGCGCCATCTTCCGGTTACACCACACAGATCCTTAACCTGGGTGAGGCCACCAACAAAGGTATTGAGATCGGTTTTACAGCTACGCCCATCCGGACCGCGAATGGTTTTAACTGGGATGTCAATGCCAATTTTACCCGCAACAGGAACATGATCAAAAACCTTGGCGGCTATGAAAGTTTCAGCTATGGCGGTACAAACGGAACCAGCAGTGTGCATATTGTTGGGCAGCCTTATGGCTTGATCCAGGGTACAGCCTATGCACGCGATGAAGAAGGTAATATCCTGATAGATCCCGCTTCCGGTAAGCCATTGGTATCCGGCTCACTGAAAGCGATCGGTAATCCTAACCCTGATTTTATACTGGGCATCACCAATACCTTCCGGTATAGGGGCGTCACATTGAATGTGCTCTTTGACTGGAAACAGGGCGGACAGATGTACTCCAATACCGTTGGCCAGATGATGTCCCGCGGTGTGACCAGGGATACGGAAAAGCGTGAATTCCAGATCGTTTCGCCAGGTGTACTGGGCGATATCAATACCTTGAAAGCGCTGCTGGATGAACGTGGCAGGAAGATCCCGAACAATGTGGCGATGTCTTATGAAGATCATTTCTTCAACAGCGGTATGGGGCCTGGCGGTGTGAATGAAGGCTCCATATTCGATGCTACCGTGTTCAGACTGCGCGAGATCTCTCTGGCATATGATCTTCCGAAGAGTTTACTGGGCAATTCGCCGTTCGGTACTGCCACCATCTCTCTGTCGGGTAGGAACCTCTGGTACAATGCGCCTAACTTCCCGAAGTATACCAACTTCGATCCGGAAGTAAGCTCGCTGGGTGTAGGGAATTCACAGGGATACGATAATCTGTCAGTCCCTACTACAAAAAGATTTGGTGTCAATTTAAGATGTTCCTTCTGATATGGATATTGATCACTCAACCTGTCATGAATTATGAAATTGAAATATAGTACATATACGTTCCTGGTAGCCGGTGTTGCTTTCATGGCCGGCGCCTGCAATAAGTTTGTCGATATCAATACGGATCCAAATAATCCGACCACTGCACAGTTATCACTACTACTGCCTTCTACAGAAGTGTCTATGGCAGCTAACATGTATGAACTGAACAGCGGCGCTTCCACTTTTATGCAACACATGGTATCGTCTGGTGATCTTAGCCGGTATCAGCAACAAGGTACCAGTTTTGATGAGCCCTGGGATGGTTTCTACAGCCAGACGCTGAACGACCTGGAATCTATCATCAGCAGTGGTACTGCGCAGCAGGAGTGGGGATACGTAGCTGTTGCAAAGATTGAGAAGGCCTATCTTGTTAGCCTGATGGTGGACATGTGGGGAGATATTCCATATTCCCAGGCAGAGAAAGGGCAGCAAACAGTTAGTCCTCCCTTGGAAAAAGGTCAGGAGATCTACGAAAGTGTACTCAACCTCATTGAAGAAGCACTGCAGGATGCGGGGAAGGTGAGCGCTTCCGGGCTGGTGCCTTCCAGCGCAGATATGATCTACGGTGGTTCAAAAAACGCCTGGATCGCGCTGGCCAATTCCCTGAAGCTGAAACTCTATAATGGTATCCGGCTGGTAGATCCTGCCCGTTCAACAACGGCGATACAGGCATTGATCAGTAATCCGGCTACACTGATAGGCGGAACGACCAATACCAATGCAACGGACTATACCTTCAGGTTCGGATCTGCACAGAACCCGAATAACCGGCATCCCTGGCATCGTTCCGAATACCAGTCCAGCAAGAATTTTTACATGTGCCAGTCTTTTATTGATCTGTTGTTCAACAATGACGATCCCCGCTTAAGGTATTTTATCTATCGCCAGAACGCGACTGCAGGGCTGAATAATTCTACCAACAGCAATGGTTATTATGGCCGTAATCCCGGTGATGGCACCGCCGCACCGGCTGACCTGAACAGGCGTTCCACTTTTGGCGTGTACCCGGCCGGAGGGCTGTACGACAATGCACCTATCAATAACATCCCGGACACATATAGCTATCTCACGAATGCAGGCGCTACTTCCAGTCTGAAAGTGGTGGCTACTTCCGACGGCACCGGCGCCGGTGTTATTCCGCTGCTCACAAATGCCATGGTAAAGCTGATCCGCGCAGAAGCTGCATTAGCGCTGAACACCGGTGATGACGCAAGGCAGAACTTCGCTGATGGTGTTACTGCACACCTGAACAGCGTAAGTGCTTATGGCGCCGCAAATGGCGGAGTGGCGTTATCACCCGCTGCTATCAGCGGTTTTGTGAATAAGCTGCTGACAGCCTATGACGCTGCAGATGCTGCTGGTAAAATGAATATGGTGATGACGCAGAAATACATAGCCTGTTATGGTAATGGTATGGAAGCGTATAATGATTACAGGAGAACTGCATTACCTGTATTACGTGCGCCCTTGTCGCCATTGAACGCATTCCCTTTAAGGCTTTATTATTCCCAGACAGAATTATCTGCCAACACCAGCCTTGGCGAGAATACCAGTGCGCTGCAGGTAGCACAGCAAACAACGCCTGTATTCTGGGACAAATAATCACCACAAAAAAAAGAACGCATGAGATACCTGATAATAGCTATACTGATCATTTTCGCAGGATTTCTTTCCTGTAAAAAAGCTGACTATGAATGGGAACAATATCAATACACCGCGGTACCCATTGTGACCATCGATACGACAAAGACCGCATTGCCAACCAGGCAGGCGGGTAAGGTGGCATTCTTTAACCTGAACGACCCCAACGTGGCCAACCAGGAGTTTGCTTTTACCCTGGACTGGGAGGGTTTTGATAAGGTGACCGTAACCTCCATAGAAGTGTATGCGAGTTATAACAAAGCAGAATCGAGTGTGCCTGCTTATCCATTGGTGATCTCTTCTCCGGGTAACCAGTACACAAATATTGCACAGTTCCCGTTGCCGAGTATTATCGGCTCGCGCGATAAGTTGTATGAAACGGTGTCAACCTTTCCTAAGACATATTCGTTCACTGCTACTCAATTAGCTGCCATTAATAATGTATCGCTTGGATCTGTAGCGGTAAATGATTATTTTCTCTTCAAGTTTATACTGAACCTTGGCGACGGCCGCAGGATTGTAACATTCTTCAATAATATTTGTGATGAGTCACGCGGTGAACCCGGCGACTGCAGAGTAGGCGTGAGATTTAAGAAACAGTAGTATATATGGTCGGTGCAAGCCGGCATAGCAAAATAAACCCACTTATGGCAGGAAAATTCTACAGTATGCTGTTGCTGCTCTTATGCGCAGCAACGGCCTGGGGGCAAACAGTTCCCTCTCCAAAAGAACATTTTGGTTTTAATATGGGCGACGATTATCAGCTGGCCACCTACACCCAGACAGAAGCCTATTTCAAAAAGCTGACGGAATCAGATCGCGCAAAGCTGGTCGATATTGGCATGACTGAAGAGGGAAGACACCAGTATATGCTGATCGTATCTTCTCCCGAAAATCTGAAGGCATTGAACCGCTATAAGGCAATATCACAGCAGCTGGGACACGCAGCGGGGCTGACAGACGAAGCTGCGCGTAAGCTGGCTGCAGAAGGTAAGGCAGTAGTATGGATAGACGGCGGACTGCATGCCACTGAAACAGTGGGCGCGCATCAGCTCATTGAAACAATGTATCAGCTGGTGACACGCACCGACGCTGAAACAATGAACATCTTACAGCATGATATCATTCTGCTGACACATGCAAATCCTGACGGACAGGAGCTGGTATCTGACTGGTATATGCGCATGGCTGATCCGAAGAAGCGTGCATTGAATATTCCCCGTTTGTATGAAAAGTATGTGGGGCACGATAATAACCGGGATTTCTATATGATGAATATGAAGGAGAGTCAGAACATCAGTCGTCAGCTGTTTGTAGAATGGATCCCGCAGATTATGTACAATCACCATCAGCGCGGGCCGGCAGGCTCTGTGCTGGCCGGTCCTCCCTACCGTGATCCTTTTAATCATATTTATGACCCACTGATCGTGACCAGTATTGATGCGGTGGGAGCAGCGATGAACAACAGGCTGAATGTTGAAAACAAACCTGGTTATACACAAAGGAATGGTTCAACGTTTTCCACCTGGTGGAACGGCGGACTACGCACTACCCCTTACTTCCACAATATGGTGGGATTACTGACAGAGATCATCGGGGGACCAACACCGGAAACAGTGCCGCTGGTACCTGACAGGTTGGTGCCCAATGGTGCAACACCGAATCCAATAACGCCACAGGAATGGCATTTCCGCCAGTCTATAGACTATTCCGTTTCGCTGAATTACGCCGTGCTGGATTATGCTGCCCGTTACAGGAGTGAACTGCTGTTCAACATTTACAAGATGGGCAAAAACGCGATAGACCGTGGCAGCAGTGACCACTGGACATTCTATCCAAGATACATAGATTCCATCCGCGTAGCTTATAAAGTGGAAAGGAAGAGAGATTCCACCACTGAAGGTGAAACAGGCGGTGAATTCGCTTTCGGCAGGGAAGATACGATCGCTTCAAAATATTACGCAGGTGTATTAAAGAACCCTGACTACAGGGATGCGCGTGGTTATATCATTCCTGCAGACCAGGCCGATTTTCCTACGGCGGTAAAATTCATCAATGCCTTGAGCCGTTCAGGCATTGCCATTCATAAGGCAACAGCGGCTTTTACCGTTGCTGGTAAGCAATACCCTGCCGGCTCCTATATTGTGAAAACAGCGCAGGCCTTTCGTCCGCATGTTATTGATATGTTCGAACCGCAGGATCATCCGAATGATTTCCAATATGCGGGAGGACCGCCTATTCGTCCTTACGATGCAGCGGGATGGACACTGGCCTACCAGATAGGCGTACAATTCGATCGCATCATGGACGGCTTTGACGGGCCTTTTACACAGTTGCCCTATGGTCAGATCGAATTGCCGTTGGCCACTACGCTACCTGCCGTTAAAAAAGGCTACCTGATAGATGCTGCATCCAATAATGCATTTATTGCTGCGAATGATCTGCTGAAAGCGGGTGTGAAGGTCTCACGTACCGCTAATGGTACATTTTATGTACCTGCAGGAACGAGGGCACAAGGCTTACTCAAAAAGGCAACGGCAGAACTGGGCATTCGTGTTACAGCTGCAGATTATACCCCCGCAACACTGAAAGCAATTGCTCCTTTACGTATAGGTATCTGGAATACCTATGGTGGTTCTATTCCTGCCGGATGGATAAGCTGGCTAATGGAGCAATATCATTATGATTATAAGATGCTTTATTCACAGGAAGTGGATGCTGGCGATCTGCGAAAGAAATATGATATGCTCATCTTTGTATCAGGAGCCATTCCTGATACCGGTAAACCCAAAAGGAGTGAGAACAGTTATAGCAAACCACCTAAACCGGAAGAACTACCGGATGAATTTAAGCCCTGGCTGGGGCGCATTACCAAAGATACCTCTGTTCCGCAGCTGAAGAAGTTTCTGGAAGCCGGTGGTAAAATTGTCACTATCGGAACAAGTACCAACCTGGCATATCACCTGCATTTACCGGTGGAAAATGCACTGGTGGAAAAGAATGCGAAGGGGGAATGGAAACCAATACCAGGTACAAAGTATTATATCCCTGGCAGTTTGCTGACCGCCGATCTGGATACGACAGCGGAAGAGAACTGGGGAATGCCTGCGAAGAATGATGTATATTTCGATAGAAGCCCGGTGTTCAGATTCTCTGCCGGTGCTGAAGGCGCAGGCATGAAGAAGCTGATCTGGTTCTCTACGGCAACACCATTGCATAGTGGCTGGGCCTGGGGACAGCAATACCTGAAAGACGGCGTAGCCGCATTCGTAGCGCCGGTGGGGGCAGGCAGGTTATATGCCTTCGGACCGGAGATCACATTCCGCGGTCAGTCACACAGCACTTTTAAATTACTATTCAACCAATTGTACAAATGAGAAGACTGATCATACCAATCCTTTGTTGCCTGCCGGCATTGACCATTGCACAGAGCAAGGATAAGAAGACGCTTTCACCGAATAAGGATAAGAAGGCCATTGAGGCGTACCTGGACCAACAGGCGCCTGCATATGCAGATATTGCAAAGAAGATATGGGGATATGCAGAAGTTGGATACCAGGAGGAAAAAAGTTCCGCCTTGCTGCAATCAACATTGCAGCAGGAAGGATTTACCGTGAAAGCGGGGATAGCGGGTATCCCGACAGCCTTTGTTGCCACTTATGGCAGCGGGCAACCTGTGATCGGCATTCTGGCCGAGTATGACGCATTACCGGGGTTGTCGCAGGTGGCAGAGCCCCGGCAGAAAGCAATACAGGAAGGAGGCGCCGGGCATGGCTGTGGACACAACCTGTTCGGGACTGCTTCGGTAGCAGCAGCTGTCAGTGTGAAGAACTGGTTGAAAGAACATAACGGCAAAGGTACCATTCGCGTATATGGATGTCCTGCAGAAGAAGGCGGCTCCGGTAAAGTATATATGGTAAGGGAAGGGATGTTTAATGATGTGGATGCGGTATTACACTGGCATCCGGGCAATGACAACTCTGCCACGATCTTTCCCTGGTTGTCCAACAAGAATGCAAAGTTCCGCTTTTATGGAGTCGCGGCACATGCGGCGGGCGCACCTGAAAAAGGACGTTCTGCACTGGACGGAGTAGAGGCGATGGACTATATGGTGAACATGATGCGCGAGCATATTCCCCAGGAAACACGTATTCACTACGTGATCACGAAAGGAGGCGATGCGCCCAATGTAGTACCTGCTTTTGCAGAAGTATATTACTATGTACGCCATCCGGACATGCAGGTAGTAAAAGATGTATGGGAGAGACTGGTAAAAGCGGCCGAAGGCGCAGCGATGGGAACAGGTACCAGGATGGATTATGAAGTGATAGGAGGCGTATATAATATGCTGCCTAATGAAACGCTGTCAAAGATTATGGATAGCAATCTGCGGCAGGTGGGAGGTTTTACCTATACATCCGAAGAAAGAGAATTTGCAAAGAGGATCCAGTCAACACTGATCGATAGATCAAAGTTGCCCGACCTCGATACGGCAAGTGCTACCATACGGCCCTTTATATCAGATAAACATGATGCCATCGGTTCTTCCGATGTAGCAGATGTCAGCTGGGTAACGCCAACAGCTGGTATTTCTACCGCTACCTTTGTACCTGGTTCTTCGGGCCATAGCTGGCAGAATGTAGCTGCCGCAGGCAGCAGTATCGGCGCCAAGGGAATGATGGTGGCAGCAAAGACAATTGCATTCACCGCCTATGACCTGTTCAACGATCCTGCTGCTTTAGCAACTGCAAAAGCGGAACTCAAAAAACGGCAGGGACCTTCTTTCAAATATGAGGCCATGCTGGGTAACCGTGCCCCGGCATTGGACTATCGCAAAAAATAATGCTTATGAGACTTACCTTACCGGGCTGGCTGTTGGTGGCAGGCATCTGCTGCACATCACAGTTACAGGCCCAGACTGTGCCATCACCTAAAGAACACTTCGGATTTAATATCGGAGATGATTATAAACTGGCCACCTATACGCAAACAGCTGCCTATTTCGAAAAGCTGGCTGCCACCTCCGACAGGGCAAAACTGGTGGATATCGGCCTGACAGAAGAAGGGCGCCATCAGTACATGCTGATCATCTCTTCACCTGCCAACCTCAAACAGCTGGACCATTACAAACAGATCTCCCGGCGGCTGGCAAGGGCGGAAGGCATTACGCCGCAGCAGGCGCATGATATGGCCGACGAAGGGAAAGCGGTAGTATGGATAGATGGCGGGCTGCACGCCACAGAAGTAGTGGGCGCACATCAGCTCATAGAAACAGCCTGGCAGCTCATCAGCCGTAATGATGCAGAGACGAGGCGGATACTGGATAATGTGATCGTACTGCTGACACATGCTAATCCCGACGGACAGGAACTTACCAGTAACTGGTACATGCGTAATGCAGACACCCTGAAACGTTCAACAGAACAACTGCCGGTGCTGTACCAGAAATATATAGGGCACGACAACAATCGTGATTTCTATATCATGAACATGAAAGAAAGCGTCAATATGGGGAAGCAACTGTTCCTGGAATGGATGCCGCAGATCATGTACAATCATCACCAACGTGGCCCGGAAGGTTCTGTGTTGGCAGGGCCTCCGTACCGCGACCCATTCAACTATTTTTTTGATCCGCTGATGATCACCGGTATCGACGCACTGGGTGCAGCAATGTACAACAGGTTGAATGCAGAAGATAAACCCGGCTATACACGTCTGAACGGATCCAGTTTTTCAACCTGGTATAACGGCGGTTTGCGTACTACAACACAGTATCACAATATGATAGGATTGCTCACGGAGATCATTGGAAATCCTACTCCCGAAAAGATACCTGTGGTGCCACAGCGCCTGATCCCGAACGGCGCCACACCCAATCCTGTAAAGCCAACAGCAGACTGGCGCTTCAGAACGTCCATTGATTATTCTGTATCGCTGAACTATGCAGTGCTCGACTATGCAGCCCGCCAGCGGGATGAGGTCCTGTACAATATTTACAAGATGGGTAAGAATGCGATAGACAAGGGGAATACTGATTCCTGGACCTTATCTCCCAAACGGGCAGAAGCGATTACTGCAGCCTATAAGAAAGATAAGAATGATACTACTAAGGATGATGGCAGTGACCCCTATGGATGGACGAAAAGAGGGAGTAATATCTCTATGCAGTACTACGATGCGGTGTATAAGAATCCGGCAGAAAGGGATCCCCGTGGTTATATTGTGCCGGCGGACCAGCCGGATTTTGCCACAGCGGTGAAATTTATCAATGCACTGATCAAGGCCGGTATTTCCGTACAGAAGGCCACCGCGCCATTTACTGTAGGAGGAAAGCAGTATCCGGCCAACTCCTATATTGTACGTACTAATCAGGCTTTCCGACCGCATGTGCTGGACATGTTCGAACCACAGGATCATCCTAATGACTTCCAATATCCCGGTGGTCCTCCTGTCCGTCCTTATGATGCGGCAGGATGGACGCTGGCTTTCCAGATGGGCGTAAAGTTTGACCGCATCCTGGACAATTTCAGCGGTCCCTTCCAGCAACTGCCTTATGGCGAACTGCAGTCGCCGGTGATGGCGCCATTTACACCTGCAGCAAGCGGCGGTTACCTGCTGAGCCCTTATGTGAATAACGCCTTCATTGCGGTGAATGACCTGATGAATGCAGGTGTGAAGGTGTACCGGCTGCCGGAGGCTGCAGCAGGTGTAGCGCCAGGCACTTTCTTTGTGCCGGCAGGGGCACAGGCCAATGGCATATTAAAGACAGCAGCCACTCAACTGGGTGTGGTCACAAAACCTGTGAGCAAACGTCCTAAAGGGGCGGTAGAAACAAGGCCCCTGCGCATTGCACTGTGGGATACCTATGGCGGTTCCATGCCTTCCGGCTGGATCCGCTGGATGATGGAACAATATCATTTCCCTTTCAAACTGGTATACCCGAAAGATATTGATGCGGGTGACCTGAAGAAACAATACGATGTGATCGTGTTTGTGACCAGGGCTATTCCTCCCGTTTCAGGAGAGGAAGGCAACCGTTATGGTTTCAGACAGACGCCGCCTGCTCCGGAAGAGATCCCGGAGCAGTACCGTCATACATTAGGGTGGATCACAAAGGATACCTCGGTTCCAAAACTGAAGGAATTCCTGGAGGCAGGTGGTACCATTATCACCATTGGTACAAGTACCAATCTGGCTTATCACCTGGGCCTCCCTGTACACAATGCCCTGGTGGAAAAGGGGAAAGACGGTAAGGAGCAGTCGCTGCCTGGTACTAAATATTTTGTGCCCGGAAGCATCCTGCAGGTGGCTTTTGACAGCACCCGCATGGCGGCCTGGGGAATGCCTTCGGTAGGAGATGTCAATTTCGATAACAGCCCTGTATTTAAGCTGGACAGCGATGCCGAAGCAAAAGGTGTACGCCCCGTGGCCTGGTTTGCTACAGATAGGCCTTTACGCAGTGGCTGGGCCTGGGGGCAATCCTATCTTAAGGATGGGGTGGCCGCATTTGAGGCGCCGGTGGGCAAGGGGAAATTATATGCCTTTGGTCCGGAAATTACTTTCAGAGCACAGTCGCACGGCACTTTTAAGCTATTGTTCAATGGATTATACGGAATTAGGTAGGGGATAAGTGGCTCGATGAAAAAGACCGCCTCATGTTATGTGGGGCGGTTTTTTTATTTTAGTACCTTAGAAGAATAACAAAGTTAATATGGAAGAATTTTATGATGCAGCCTCCGAGAAATACAAGAAGTATTTATTGCAGGTAACTTATAACGACGAAACTTATTACACCGTTTCTGGCGCCGATGCGTCAGGCAATGACGCTGTCAGATTGCTGACAGATAAAGATGGCAGGATCTGTTTATATGCTGACCTTCCTTCTTTAAGGAAAGGTATTGAAGAAGGTATTGTTACATTCGATACCCCTAATCTGCAGGCATGGGGGAAAGAGATCAATGAAACTGATACCGCATATACGGGCTTTGATTTTTCCTCCCTGAAGGCGGAAGAATTGGAGGCCGATGATGATCCGTTATTGTACGAGATCTATGGCGCGCTGGGAGTAGTGAAGGACTACGCACTGCAGGAACATGCAGACGAACTACTGGCGCTTCTTGACAGCGACATTGTAAAGGAATACATAGAGATATGCGCCGATCTTTTCCTGTGGTCGTCAGATACTGATTCCTTCAGGGAAGATTTTGATTTTGAAAGCCTGGTGCCTGTGTTGAACAAGATCTATACATTGCTGGAACCCCGTTTAAAGATTGTTTAACGGAGGCCGTTATACTAATAATTTGGATACCATCGCTTATCAGAAATTATCATCCGGTTTCTATAACCGTCCTGACGTTCTAAAGATTGCACGTGAATTACTGGGGAAGATCATCGTAACAAAGTTCAACGGTGAACTTACGTCTGCGCGCATCGTAGAAACGGAGGCCTATGCCGGTGTCATAGACAGGGCTTCCCATGCTTATGGTGGCAGGCGTACTGCCCGGACGGAGGTCATGTTCGGTGAAGCCGGTGTAGCATATGTTTACCTGATCTATGGTATCCATCAGTTATTCAATATTGTCACCAATAAAGCGGACATCCCGCATGCCATTCTGATCAGGGGGGCGGAACCTATAGCAGGTGTACCCCTTATGCTGCGCCGTACCGGAAAGCAAGTGGCAGATTTCACTTTAACCAGGGGGCCGGGAAATGTATCAAAAGCATTGGGGATCACTTTAAACCACACAGGTGAATCCCTGTTGGGGGATGAATTTTATCTTGCCTCAGATGGTTTTACACCGTCCAGGGCTGATATCATTGCTACTCCCCGGATAGGTGTGGACTATGCGGGAGCAGATGCATTGTTGCCCTATCGTTTTATTATCCGCGGCAATAAATATGTTAGCGGAAAGCTATCACAAAATACCCCTCGTTAAAGTATTCTTAATCCTTTAAGCGCTGCGTCTCTTCAAATAATAAATATTTATCTTTATTACATTATAAGGGACAATCTCAATACCTATTTATGCGAATACTACTACCCCTGATGGTAATAAGTTGCTTTACTGTTTCTGTAGCAAATGCCCAGACCACCGACAAGGAAAAGGCCCTCGCCAAAAAGAATGAAGCCATTCAGCTGATGGACGATGGTAAACTGGCTGAGTCCATTGCATTACTTGAAGAAGCCCGTAAGCTTGACCCGGCTGAACCCGAAATAGTGTATGAAATGGCGTTAGCCCAATACCAGCAAAAGAACTTTGAGGGAGCTATGAAGCTGTTAAAAGAACTGGTGAAGAAGAAACAGGCAACAGGCAGAGTATATGCCATGATGGGAAATACGTTCGATGAAATGGGGAAACCGGAAAAAGCCATCGACATTTATGATGAAGGCATTAAAAAATTCCCGGAAGAAGGTAATCTGTATCTGGAGCGGGGCGTGATGGAGATAAGGAGGAACGATCATAATGCAGCCCTGGGATTTTTTGAAAAGGGTATACAGGCAGCGCCGATGTATCCGTCCAACTATTACAGGGCAGCGAAGATCTTTTTTGATTCTGACCAGGAAGTATGGGGAATGATCTATGGAGAGATCTTTATGAATATTGAACGTGGATCTAAACGTACGGAAGAAATCAGCAAACTTTTGTATTATACTTACAAAGGAGAGATTAAATTTGGGACCGATACCAGTGCGGCTGTAAGTTTCGCTAAACAGAACAATACAATCTATCTGGATGCCAGCCAGAGTAAAAAGAAGCAGGTGAGTTCCCTGGCCAGTGCCCTGGCCGAACAGGTAATGGCATCAATGGGAAATTCCTTTGCGAACGGAGCATACGAAATGACTTTGGTAAAGTCGATCATAGGAGAGAAGATGATCAACCTGGAATCCCTGAACCGTATCAGGACCAGATTCCTGGACATATATGCGCAGGATGGACGTGATACGAGTTACCCGGTGGTCCTTTTCGATTTCCAGCGGAAGGTGAAAGAGGCAGGTTACCTGGGGGCTTATAACTACTGGATACTGGGCTGGGGTGACGAAAAGGTATTTGAAGAATGGAGGAGTGAACATAGACAGGAATGGACCGATTTTATGAAATGGTTCAAAGAGAACAGGATCAACATTACAGGGGCGAATGCTTTCGTACGCACACGGATGATCCTGCAGGATGCAATAAAGAAGTCGGAAAAATAGCCGTACCGTAGTTATCCGACGGTTATTGTTAAGTTGCATCAGGAGGGATAGCAGGAACATAATAGCTATTTATACCATATCTGATAATGAAAAGAGAACGAAACCTCTTCCTGCTTGGGATTGCCATGACCATCAGCGCATGTGGTCTTTTCGGTTTTCACAGAGATCAGGATACCCCTTTAGCCAGTGCATACTTCAATGGTACGGTGAGTCCGGCGCTTAGTCAGCAGGTTCTGGAAGAAAAGGTGCGCGGGTTCTTCGACTGGTACACTACCCGGGTGGATTCCCTGGTGGACATCCAGTTGGTGGACAATTCCGGAGTGGAAGACACTGGCCGGTATGCCGTCAATTTTGACAGCACGGCGGCTTATCTCCAAATTTTAGCCAATGCGGGCATATTTACCCACGATTATATAGAGGATAAAAATGCTTATTTCCAGCTTTGTGCAGCCAGGATCCGTAAGGATAGTGTGCGAACGGCCACCCCTTACGGGTTTGATGCCGATCTTATCCTGCTGAGCCAGGAATATGAGGAGGATATCTCCAATTTCAGCCAGGCTACATTCTCGAATTATACCGAAACCGAGAATGGGGCATCCATAGATGTGACCATCGTCTATACGCTACGGATCGATTTTGTGATCCAGGGAGACCGCCTATTGATAGACAAGATCGATGTGGTGACGCCGGAAGGACAGATGGAAGAGGGAATATAAAAGCCGGTTCAAAAGGGCAACCAATGCCGATCATTCGCTGCATTAGACCCCGGCAGGGGTCTTTGTGTTTGTAGCCGGGGAGCAACCGCCGGGAACCCGAATCGGACAGGCACAACCAATGCCGGTCATCCGCTGCATTAGACCCCGGCAGGGGTCTCTGTGTTTGTAGCCGGGGTTTCAACCCCGGGGGAACAAAAACGGATTTCACACCCCCAATTGGACAGGCACAACTGTAAAAACACATTAATTATTCATGGTTTTCATAATATTTTGATTTTCTCCCGCTTTAAAATACCTTTGGAACGCTTTCAAAAGTTGAAAAGAGAAATCATATTGTGGTAAAGTTTTTCCGCTCAGGCAACCCGCTAACGGTACTGTTGCTGTTGATATATACGCTCCTGGTAAAATTCTATTACCTGATCCATCCGTCTTCCTTCCTGGTAGACGGCAACGAAGGTTTATTATATGGTCTGTTTGTGAAATGGATGGAAATGGCATTTGGAAAGAGCCCTTTCCTGTTCACCTCGCTGGCGGTACTGTTATTATTATTGCAGGCGCTGCTGGTAACAAAGATCGTCAACCACCAGCGTTTATTCGCCAAGCCTACCTACCTGCCCGCCATGAGCTATATGCTCTTTACCTCCCTTTACGAGGGCTGGAACATATTTTCCCCTGCGCTGCTGGTGAACCTGGTGATGTTGTGGGTATTTTCCAGTATCACCCTGTTATATACCCGTACCTCCGCGAGGGATGTGGTATTTAACATCGGTTTTGCACTGGGAGTATGTGGATTGTTCTATTTCCCGGCTACAATATTCTGTCTGCTGTTATGGTTAAGCCTGCTGATCATGCGTCCCTTCCGGCTCGCGGAATGGATCATAGCACTGCTGGGCCTGATCTGTCCGATATACCTGTTAGGCACCTACCTCTTCCTGACCGACCAGTGGATCCTGTTTGCCAAAATTCCAAGAATAGGGCTTGAAATACCTTTTATCAGCCATTACAAGGTATGGGGAGCCATGGCCATCAGCCTGTTCTTCTTTGTACTGGGCTGGTTATTACTGCAGCGTACCCTTAAAAAGATGCTGATACAGGGCCGTAAGATCTGGAATGTATTGATCGTATACGTGTTTATAGCCATGATGGTGCCTTTTTTCAATGTACATTTTTCCCCGGCATACTGGGTACTCGCTATTTTACCACTTTCCCTGTTTGTAGCCAACGCATATTGGTCTATTGTTAACAACACGGTAGCGAACGTTATCCACATCCTGACATTGGCATATGTCATTATCATGCAGTATTTCAGCAAAAATTAGCCTGTTTCAGGGCTAATTGTTAAAACCGGACGAACGGCTATGGAAATGTGCGGACGGCGTAGTAATTTTGTGCCTTTTCCGGTAATTTCGATTAATGGTCCAACAGCTGTTATCTGCCGGATAAAGCATGAATAATATTTTAGACCGTAACATTCAACAAATTAAACATGAAATTTGGCGTTGTCACCTTTCCAGGCTCTAATTGCGATCATGACATGATCGATTCACTGCGTAACGATCTTGGACAGGAGGTAATAGAGCTGTGGCATAAAGACTCTGACCTGAGCAAGTTCACTAAAGAAGATTGTATTGTACTGCCAGGCGGCTTTTCCTACGGCGATTACCTGCGTTGCGGTGCTATTGCCCGTTTTAGTCCCATGATGCAGAGCGTGATAGAGTTTGCCAATAAAGGTGGTCGTGTGATCGGGGTATGTAATGGTTTCCAGATCCTGTGTGAAGCGGGTCTGTTACCGGGCGCCCTGCTGCAGAACAGCCATCAGCAGTTTGTATGTAAGAATGTATACCTGAAAAGTGAAAATACATCCGCATCCCTGACCAAAGATGTGACCGGACGCGCATTGAAGATCCCGGTAGCACATGGTGAAGGCCGCTATTATGCAGATGATGCAACACTGGAAGGCCTGTTTGCCAACAACCAGGTACTTTTCCGTTACTGCGATGAATTCGGTAATGTGGTAGATAATGCCAATCCTAATGGAGCGCTGCGTAATATCGCCGGTATCTGTAATAAAGAGCGTAACGTATTCGGTATGATGCCGCACCCTGAAAGGGCTACCAGTTCAGTATTAGGCAATACCGATGGCCAGCTTATTTTCCAGAGCCTTATTAACAATAATTGATACCGTGGTAGCATAACCACTAATATTTAAAAATCAAGCCAACCAACCAGTTAAAAAATCTAGTATGAAAAAATTACTGACAGCAGTCTTGCTATTTGCGTTGCCGGTTCTGGCAAGTGCGCAGATAGAAAACCCGGTGAAATGGGATTTTACCGCCAAGAAGATCGACGCTACTACCTATGAATTGCACATGACGGCTACCATAGAGAGCAAATGGCACCTGTACGCACAGGAGGCAGGTGAAGGTCCGGTACCTACTACTTTCAAACTGACGAAAAATCCGTTGGTGGTACCAGTAGGCAAGATCCGTGAAGTAGGCAAGCTGCATAAGGCATTTGATAAGAACTTCGATTCCGAGCTGAAATACTACGAAAACCAGGTGAATTTCGTGCAGAAGGTAACCGTTAAAGGAAAGGCTGCTACTAAAGTAAAAGGTAGCGTAGAGTTTATGGTGTGTGATGATCACCAGTGCCTGCCGCCGAAAGAAGTGGAATTCGCTATCAGCGTAGGAGGAAAATAAGTCATGACTACGGGTGAGCGATCATCCGCCAGGTAAACAACAATATAAACGAGTTCCCCCGGAACTCGTTTATTATTTGGAATGGTAACAAGTCTTTAAAGCCTATTATTTATATGAAGCATTTGCTTACGTTCATTATCCTTATCACCGCGGTATTTGCTGTCAGGGCACAGGAAAATCCTGCTCCGGCAGCTGTCGCAAAATGGGAGTACACAGCGGAGAAAAAGGGTGAACATGAATATATATTACATCTGAAAGGTACTGTTGAGAAAGATTGGAAATTGTTTTCCACTACCATGAAAGATGATGAACCTAACACCCGCGTGGTGGTTGACAGTGCCGCTACTGTTACTGGCATCAGCGAAGAAGGAGAACTGAAAAAAGCGCCCGAACCGCTATTCGATAATACAGAGATCAAATACTTCGAAAACCAGGTGTCTCTCCTGGTAGCTGTAAAGCTGAACGGCCCTGTTACAAAGCTGGAAGGTGCTGTTAACTATATGGCACTGAAAGGTGACGAGGTGGTAGGACCGGAAGAAGTGAAATTCCGTTTTAATGCAGATGCAAACGGCAACCTGGTGAATGTAGCTGCGGGCCTGCAGGAATCGAGCGCCGCGGGGCAAACCCTGAAACGTGCTACGATCGACAAAGACCATCCCGTGAATAACTGCGGTGGGGAAGAGGGTACTGCCAAAAAAAGCCTTTGGGGATTGTTTATCCTCGGTGTGATCGGTGGCTTTATTGCTTTGCTGACGCCCTGTGTGTTCCCGATGATACCGCTGACCGTATCATTTTTCACTAAAAAGTCGCAGGATAGAAAGACAGGTGTCATGAACGCCAGTATTTACGGCTTTTTCATATTCCTGATATATGTGTTATTAAGCTTACCCTTCCATTTCCTGGATTCACTGGATCCTGAGATCCTGAACAATATCTCTACCAACGTATGGCTAAACCTGATCTTCTTCGTGATCTTTATTGTGTTTGCCATTTCGTTCTTTGGCTATTTTGAGATCACCCTGCCAAGTGGGCTTGCCAGTAAAGTAGATGCAAAAACAAGCGTTGGAGGCATCATTGGTATTTTCTTTATGGCATTGACGCTGGCATTGGTATCATTCTCCTGTACCGGTCCTATCCTGGGTTCCCTGCTGGCAGGTTCTTTGTCCACCGATGGCGGCGCTATGCAGCTGACAGTAGGTATGGCTGGTTTCGGATTTGCGCTGGCATTGCCTTTCGCTTTGTTCGCCATGTTCCCGAACTTGTTGAAATCACTGCCTAAATCCGGCGGCTGGCTCACTTCAGTAAAAGTAGTATTAGGCTTTATTGAAGTAGCAATGGCTATTAAGTTCCTCTCCAATGCAGACCTGGTAACGCACTGGGGACTGGTAAAACGCGAGGTTTTCTTTGCAGTATGGATCATCTGTGGTTTCCTGATAGTGCTCTACCTCCTGGGCAAGATCCGTTTCCCGCACGATTCACCGCTGAAGAAGATCAGTCCGACCCGTTGGGTATTGGCGTTGATCTTCCTGGCAATGACTTTGTACCTGCTGCCTGGCGTAACAAACACCAAATATGCCAATCGCAGATTGATCAGCGGTTTCCCTCCGCCATTAAGCTATAGTCTTTATAAGAACGCTGCTAAAGGGGTTGAGGCGAATGTGGTAAATGACTATGAAGCAGCGCTGAAACTTGCAAAGGAACAGCACAAACCGATCCTGATAGACTTCACAGGATGGGCTTGTGTGAACTGCCGTAAAATGGAAGAGAATGTATGGCCGGATGAGAAAGTAAGAACATTGATAGAAGAAGATTATATCCTCGTATCATTGTATGTGGACGACAGGAAATTGTTACCGGAAGATCAGCAGTTCCTCTTTACTACCAATACCGGTCGCAAGAAGGAGATCAAAACTGTGGGCGATAAATACGCTACCATGCAGACAGAGAATTTTGTGAACAATTCACAGCCTTATTATGTGCTGATAAGCCCTGATGAGAAGCTGTTAACAAAGCCTGTTGGATATACGCCCCGTGCAAGCGAATATGCCAGCTGGTTGAAGTGCGGGTTAGAAGCGTTTAAGAAAGGAAAGTAATAAATATAAATTATTCAGGAAACGGCTGTTCGCTTATGCGGGCAGCCGTTTTTATTGCAGAAATTGAAATCGGTTCTTTTATAACAAAGAGCATAGTATATAGCTGTGCCCTGAAGGACCTAAATAACAAAGGCCCGCATTAAGCGGGCCTTTGCCTGTATGCTCAATTTCCTCAGAAATTATAATCCGCTAAATCCGCCATCTTCACTTTCTCCTGTGTGCCGGTCACCATATTCTTAACGCTCACTACTTGTTCCTGTACCTCACTTTCGCCCATAATGATCACATAGGGGATATTCCTTTTATTCGCATATTTCATCTGCTTATCCATTTTAGATGGTTCATGGAATAATTCAGAAGAAATGCCCTTATTACGCAATTGCATCAGCAGTTTGAAAGCGACGCTGCTTGACTGCGCATCCAGGTTGAAGAATAGCACCTGAGTACCCTGTTGGGCTGCAGCAGGGAATAATTGCAGTTCTTCCAGTACATCGTAAATACGGTCCACACCGAAAGAGATACCTACGCCGGAAAGACCCGGCAGGCCAAACAGGCCGGTAAGGTCATCATAGCGGCCGCCACCGCCAATGCTACCCATTTTGACAGCAGGAGGTGCTTTAACTTCCACGATCATACCTGTATAGTAGTTCAGGCCGCGGGCCAGTGTTACATCCAGGATCGGGGTGGTTTTGAAGGCGTCCGGTTGTGTATGCAATACATAAGATAATTCTTCAATGCCTTTCAGACCGGTAGGAGAATCTTTGAAGAGAGTACTCAACTGTTGCAGTTTTTCCTCGTTGTTACCTTCAATACCCAGGAAGTTTTCAATGATGGCAATTTCACTGGCAGCCAGTCCCCGCTCTTGTAGTTCCTCCTTTACCTTCCCTATACCTATCTTATCTAATTTGTCAATAGCCACAGTAATATCCGTGAGCAGGGCAGGTTTACCAATTATCTCAGCAAGCGCACTCAATATTTTACGATTGTTGATACGAACTTCATACCCATCTAATTTCAGCCGGGTAAAAACAGTATCATATATGAGAAGCAATTCAATTTCATTTAACAGAGAATTGCTGCCTACAACGTCGGCATCACATTGATAAAACTCCCGGTACCGGCCCTTTTGAGGTCTGTCAGCACGCCATACCGGCTGCATCTGGTAACGTTTGAAAGGAAGGGCCAGTTCATGCTGGTTCATTACCACATATCTCGCAAAAGGGATAGTGAGGTCGTAACGCAGGGCTTTCTCACATAATAAGATGCCCAGTTCCCGGCTATCCTTTGCCTGTTGGGCACGACCGAGGATGTCGCCATTGTCAAGGATCTTGAATATCAGCTTATCACCTTCTTCACCGTATTTACCAGTAAGCGTATCCAGGTTCTCCATTGTAGGGGTTTCCAGTGGCTGGAATCCAAACAGCTCAAATGTTTCACGGATGGTCTGGAAAATGTATTGCCGTTTTCTTACCACCACCGGTCCGAAATCCCGGGTACCTTTTGGTATACTGGGTTTTATCATTATTGTTCAGTTATGCTTTAAAGTAATTTATTTTTTTCCTGCCACGATCTTCTCACAGGCCTCGTAGATCATGTTATACACCGGTTCAAATAAGGCGTCGTCATACCATGGATCGGGCACGGGTTGCTGATCGTCCAGCAACAGTTGCAATTTAGCCTTATCTGCGTCAGTTCTTGCTTTCAGGAGTATATCCCTGTAATTATCCAGGTCCATGGCAAAAATGCGGTCAAACCGGTCAAAATCTGCTGCCTGAAACTGTCTGCCCCGCAGGCCGGAGATATCTATTCCGTGGCGCTGTGCAACCTTCACCGACCGGCGGTCGGGAGGATCGCCCACATGCCAGTTACCCGTACCGGCAGAATCTATTTCCCAGTCCAGTCCCTGCTGAAGTGCAAGATGCCTTAGTATTCCTTCTGCCAGGGGCGAACGGCAGATGTTCCCCAGGCATACCATCAGTATTTTCATAATTTCCGCAAACCTACAAGATTTTAACATTATTTTATGCGCATCCTAAAATCCTGAACTGGTGCGTATTAGCCGGTATTGGCCGTAAAACGGGATAAACAGGCATTATGGAATCCTGGTTTCTTCGCATCTATATGGTAAGATTGGTTAATACTATACTTTCTTTTTAATGAGTATGTATTCCGGTGATTACGTACGACATAGTGCTGAAAGTACCAGTATTTAACATGGTTTTAACAAGTTCTTGTTTAATTAGATGTAGATTGAATATGAAAAAATGTGTGTATGCCCGACGATTATTAAAACCTGCCGTAGTGGCTGGTTTACGGTGAAGGGGATGGGGCCGGAATCACTTTTTTTTAACAATCCTCTAAAAGAACAGGTATTTATTTGGAAATATTTTTTTGTATACTTGTAATTCGCTAACGATGCTAATGCAACAAGAAAAATCTGGAAACACGCGGACTAAGGTAAATTATCGTTCGCTCGGGGAATTAATAAGGGGTATATTTTTTCTGCTCTTGGGCCTATATGCAATCTTTGCGCAGAAATATAACCTGGGCGAGTTCCAGGTATCTCAGACTGTAGTGACTATTTTCGGGGTCATACTAATTGCGTATGGTCTTTTCCGTGTATATAGAGGAACGAGATACCTATTTCATCAAAAGGATTAAACAAGAGACGAACATATGACGACCGGAATATTGAAGCGAAACCAGATCGCTGTTATCTTGTTAGCCGTAGCAGCGCTAGTGGCCTCCTGTGGACAGGCCAACAAGTCCGCAGGACAGCAGGATACGCCAACTGCAGGGACCATCAGAATAAGTGTGGATGAAACCTATCGCCCGCTGATGGAAGCCGAAATTAAGGTTTTTGAATCCTTATATAAGGATGCGCATATCATTGCTGAATACAAGCCCGAAGCTGAGTGTTTTAAAGATCTGTTGGCCGATAGTTCAAGGCTGATCTTCGTAACAAGAGATTTCAGTGAAGCAGAAAAGACATATTTTAAAGAGGCAAAGGTATCGCCGCAAAGCCTGCTCCTTGCCTGGGATGGCGTAGCGCTGATTACTAACCGTAGTAATCCCGACAGTATCCTTACAATGGACCAGGTGCGGAAAATTATGGACGGGTCTGATTCCACGAAAAAACATCAAATAGTTTTTGATAATCAGAATTCAAGTACGGTAAGATATGTCCGCGATTCGATCAATAAGGGAAAACCGTTGCCGCAGAACGTAATGGCTGCGAAAACCAATCCCGAAGTGGTTGATTATGTGGCTAAAATGAAAGATGCGATTGGTGTAATAGGAGTGAGCTGGATCTCGGATCCCAACGACTCAACTTCTATAGAGTTTACAAATAAAGTGCAAGTGGTCAAGGTGAGAGCAGATTATGGTTCGGAATTTGTAAAACCATATCAGGCATACATCGCTCTTGGTTCCTACCAGCTTAAACGTGGTTTGTTCTACTGCTTGAAAGAACCATATTCAGGATTGGGATCAGGGTTCGCCACTTTCCTGGGGAGTTATGAAGGACAGATGATCATTGCGAAATTCAGACTGTTCCCTGCGAGATTGAATGTAGTATTCAGGGAAGCGAACATTAAGTAAAAAACTAACACAACTAAAATTAAAAACCGGATTGCTCATGAACAGACGGAAAAGTTTAATTGTTGCATTGCTGTGCGTCGCGAACGGCGTAATGGCCCAATCTGTAGAAGATGGATTGAAAGACCTGTATTATGGCAAGTATGAAACAGCCAAAGAAAATCTGCAAAAAGTAATAGCGGCCAAGCCAACCGATGACAGGGGGTATTACTACCTGGGTATTGCGCAGCTGGGCCTGCATGATGACGCCGGTGCTGCTGCAACTTTTCAGAAAGGACTGCAGGCTGTGCCTACCTCGCCTTTGTTACAGGCTGGCCTCGGCCGTATCGACCTGCTGAAAGGTGACGCTGCTGCAGCAAAACAAAAATTTGAAGCCGCCAGCACTGCTACCGAAGGACGTAACGGTGATGTAGCCCGCGCTATTGCAGATGCAAACACTGAAATAAAAGGTGGCGACCGCGGTTATGCATTGTCAGTAATGGAAAAACTGCTGAACAATGAAGGCCGTAAAAAGAAAGAAGTATATACTGCAAAAGCTGCAGATTATATAGAATTAGGCGACGCTTACCGCCTCCTGGGTGGTGAGAATGGTGGTAAAGCCATCACTGCTTACGACAAGGCGCTGGAACTCGAGCCTAACAACGCTGAAGCTGTAATGAAACAGGGTCTGGTGAACTACAACGCTAAACTGTTGCAGGATGCCGTAAATGATTGGACAAAAGCCACCAATCTGGACGCAAACTACGCACCAGCTTACTACGAACTGTACCAGTTCTATATCACTCCAACCAAAGCTCAGCTGTCACTCGAAAATGCAGCTAAGTACCTGGAGAAATATATGGCGGCAGTAGGTGAGGGCGCTGGTAAACTGGAAAACGAATACAACCTGGCTGCTATCGCTTTCTACCGTAAAGACTATGACGCTGCTATCAGCAAAACGAAAGCCGTATTACCCCAGACAACTGAAGGTAATAAAGGTAAATTCGTACGCCTGCTGACAGATGCTTATCTGCAGAAAGGTGATACCACTACCGGTAAACAGGTGATCGAAGAGTACGTTAAATCCGTTGGAGATGCTAAGCTCCAGGCTAACGACTACAAACTGCTGAGCGCTATCTACCAGCAGCATGTAACTGATTCTGCACAGGAAGCGATCAACGATTCTCTGGCTGGTATGTACCTGGAGAAATACGCACTGGCTGATACGGCAAAAGATGTTGAAAAATACAGGGCCGTTGCTGAGAACTTTAAAGCAATGCATGACTTCAAACGTTCAGCAGAGTGGTATGGCAAACTGGTAAATGATTTTACTGATGAGCAGAACAGCGGTAAAGTGCAGGATATGTTCTTTAAAGGTACCATGGAGATCTACGCACGTGAATACGATGCGGCAGATTCAACCTGGGGCGCCTTCGCAGCTAAATATCCTAACAACGAAGCTTTAGGTATTTACTGGAGAGGTCGTGCCAACATGGCGAAAGATCCTGAAGCAAAATCAGGTGTTGCTGTTCCTTACTTCCAGAAATTCTTTGAGATCAAAGGAGATGAGAAGATGAACAAACCAGCCCAGCTGATGTTCCCTTATCAGTATATGATGATCTACTACTACAATAAGGATGATCAGGCAAATATGAAGATCTGGATGGACAAAGTACTGGCTATCGATCCTAACAACGCTACCGTGAAAGCGATCCAGGAAAACCAGGAAAATAAATCCAAAGCTGCAGCTGTTAAACCAGCTCAGGGTAACAAAAAGTAATTGGTTTAAAATTTATAGGAAAGCCTCCTGTCGCCTGACAGGAGGCTTTTTAATTGCCGGTTGGTGAAAAAAGATAATATTTTAATCCTTCATAAGATTTGAATTTTGCATTAGTTAGCCTATTTTTGCTCATTCGGAGAACGATTTATACAGGGAAGCTTATGTTTACAGACACAGAATTATTGTCCGCAACCACTCCTTTCAGCTATTTTCCCATTGTTCTGCAGTTGGTAGCTGCATTGGGCTTTGTTGGAATTACAATGCTTGCAACGCATTTTTTGGGGCCAAAACGTAAAACCAGCGACAAACTTGCTACCTTTGAAAGTGGTATTGAACAAAAAGGCAACGCACGCCAGCCAGTAGCCATTAAGTACTTCCTAACCGCCATTCTGTTCGTGCTTTTTGACGTAGAAGTGATCTTCTTTTATCCTTATGCGGTGAATTTCAGAGAACTGGGCTGGGATGGCTTTATGGCCATGTTACTGTTCGTTGCGTTCTTTATGGGCGGCTTCTTCTATATCCTGAAGAAGGGAGCGCTGAAATGGGAAGACTGATTTTTATATAAGCATATTAGCAGAAGGGTTGCCGGTGGCTGGCAATCCCGTGTGCGTTTAGGTCAAATCTGATTGTGAAAATTTTTAAATCTGACATGGTATGGCACGTCCGGTCCAGTATAATGAAAAAGTGAAGAGTGTGGAAGTACCCGATGGGTATGCAGGGGAAGGGTTTTTTGCTACAAAATTCGACCAGGTAATTGGTCTGGCACGTAAAAACTCCATCTGGCCTTTACCTTTCGCTACCTCCTGTTGTGGTATTGAATTTATGGCAACCATGGCCTCTACCTACGATATGGCCCGTTTCGGTTCTGAAAGAATGGCCTTCACTCCCCGCCAGTGTGACTTATTAATGGTAATGGGTACAATTTCCAAGAAAATGGGCCCTGTATTACGCCAGGTATACCTGCAAATGGCTGAACCCCGCTGGGTAGTAGCTGTAGGCGCCTGCGCATGCAGCGGCGGTGTGTTTGATACTTACTCCGTATTGCAGGGTATAGACCAGGTGATCCCGGTAGATGTATATGTTCCCGGTTGCCCTCCGCGTCCTGAGGCCATTATAGATGGTTTTATGCGCGTACAGGAACTGGTGGGACAGGAAAGCCTGCGCCGCCGTCACACCGACAAATACAAGGAATTATTGAACTCTTACGGTATCGAGTAATCTACCACACGAAAGAAGATCATATCCGAAAAGTCAATCTGAAATAGAAAATTGAAATCGTAATGTCTTTGACAAACGACTATATAAAGCAAAGGTTAGCAGAAAAGTTTGGGGAATCAATCAGCCAGGTGGAAGAATCCTTTGGGATGCTATCATTTACCGCACCGAAAGACCTGAACCTGAAAGTAATGCAGTTCCTGTACGATGATGAGGAACTGCAATTTCGTTTTTTAACGGACCTCACTGCCGTACACTATCCCAACAGAACAGGAGAGGAGCTGGCGGTAGTATACCACCTGTACAATTTCAGGGAAAGAGTGAGACTGCGTTTTAAAGTTTACACCAGCATTGAGGATACTCGTGTATTCACAGCTACCCGGCTGTTTGAATCAGCCAACTGGATGGAAAGGGAAACATACGACTTCTTCGGTGTGAACTTCGTGGGGCACCCGAACCTGAAACGTATCCTGAACGTGGACGAAATGACCTATTTCCCTATGCGTAAGGAATTTCCGCTGGAAGATCAGACCCGTACCGATAAAGATGATGAAATGTTCGGCCGCGGCGGGCATATTGGCATTTAATAAATTATTCGTTTGAACATGTCAGAGCAGCAACATATCACACTGCCGGAAGGCTCCATAGAGAGGCAAACACAAACCCTTAACCTGGGACCTACCCACCCCGCCACACACGGGGTATTTCAGAATATCCTGGAAATTGACGGCGAGCGTATCGTGAGTTCGGAATCTACTGTAGGGTATATCCACCGTGCATTTGAGAAGATCGCAGAAAGACGCCCTTACTACCAGATCACTCCTTTAACTGACCGTCTGAACTATTGTTCGTCTCCTATCAATAATATGGGATGGCACATGACCGTAGAGAAACTGCTGGGTATTAAAACCCCCAAGCGCGTTGACTACCTCCGTGTGATCATCATGGAACTGGCCCGTATTACCGACCACCTGATCTGTAACGGTGTGGTAGGCGTGGACAGCGGCGCCTTCTCCGGCTTCCTCTACCTCATGAAATACCGTGAGCTGGCTTATGAGATCTATGAGGAAATATGCGGTTCCCGTCTGACAACCAATATTGGCCGTGTGGGTGGTTTTGAAAGAAACTTTACACCTGCGGCGTTTGAAAAAATAGAACGTTTCCTGAAAGAATACCCGGTGGCGCTGAAGGAGTTCGAAACCCTGATGAACCGTAACCGTATCTTCATGGAAAGAACACAGGGCGTTGGCCCTATCAGTGCGGAAAGAGCCATCAACTACGGCTTTACCGGCCCTAACCTGCGCGCTGCCGGTGTGGACTACGACGTGCGCGTGGCACAGCCATATTGCTCTTATGAAGATTTCGAGTTTAATATACCGGTAGGTACCACGGGCGACTGTTACGACCGCTTCCTGGTGCGTAATGCCGAAATGTGGGAAAGCCTGAGCATCATCCGCCAGGCCATGGACAAGCTGAAAGACCTGCCTTCAGATGTATACCATGCAGACGTACCTGCTTATTATCTGCCTGAAAAGAGCGCGGTATACACCAAAATGGAAGCGCTGATATACCACTTCAAGATCATCATGGGTGAATCGGATATCCTGCCGGGCGAACTGTACAATCCTGTAGAAGGAGCCAACGGCGAACTGGGATTCTATCTCATCAGCGATGGTGGCCGTAGCCCTTACAGGCTGCACTTCCGCCGCCCATGTTTCATATATTACCAGGCTTATGCAGAACTGATCAAAGGCGCAATGCTCAGCGATGCCGTAATCTGTATGAGTAGCCTGAATCTGATAGCAGGTGAACTGGATGCTTAATTATTAATTTTTTCTTTCATAGTTATGTTTTCTGAAGAGAAACTGAATAAGGTAAAAGAGATCATCGCCCGTTACCCGGCAGGGAAACAGAAGAGCGCCCTGATTCCCGTGCTGCATCTGGCACAGGAAGAGTTTGGCGGATGGCTGAGCGCGGAAACCATGGATTACGTGGCTTCCCTGCTGCAGATCAAACCGATCGAAGTGTATGAGGTGGCTACCTTTTACTCGATGTTTAACCTGAAGCCTGTTGGTAAATACGTATTTGAAGTATGCCAGACAGGCCCCTGCATGCTGCGTGGCTCAGACAACATCATTGACTATATCAAAAAGAAACTGGACATCGGCGTGGGCGAAACCACCAAAGATGGCCTGTTCACCCTCAAGACAGTAGAATGCCTCGGCGCCTGCGGATACGCTCCTATGATGCAGCTGGGCAAACACTATCGTGAGCACCTGACCCCTGAAAAGGTAGATGCTATCATTGAGGAATGCAGGGTTAAAGCAAACTAAAACTTTGAATGGCCGGAATACGGTCTACAATCATAAAAAGTAAGATGGGACGCAAACTACTTTTTGACAAAGCGCACATAGAAGGCATCCGGTACTATGATGTATACCGGGCCAACGGAGGTTATGGATCTGCGGAAAAAGCGCTGAAAAGCATGACACCTGACCAGGTGCTGGATGAGGTAAAAAAGAGCGGTCTGAGAGGTCGTGGTGGCGCCGGTTTCCCTACCGGTATGAAATGGAGCTTCATTGCAAAACCGGAAGGCGTGCCCCGCTACCTGGTGTGCAATGCGGACGAATCCGAACCAGGTACATTCAAAGACCGTTACCTGATGGAATTTATCCCTCACCTGCTCATAGAAGGCCTGCTCATCTCCAGCTATACACTGGGTTGCAACAGCTGCTATATCTATATCCGTGGTGAGTACGCCTGGATCCCTGACATCCTGGAACAGGCTATCGCAGAAGCAAAGAAGAACGGCTGGCTGGGTAAGAATATCCAGGGCTCCGGCTTTGATCTCGAAATATATGTACAGCGTGGCGCCGGCGCTTATATCTGTGGTGAGGAAACTGCCCTGATAGAATCCCTGGAAGGTAAACGTGGTAACCCGCGTATCAAACCGCCATTCCCGGCTGTAAAAGGTCTGTGGGACTGCCCGACTGTGGTGAATAACGTAGAAACACTGGCTACTGTTGTGCCTATCCTGCGCATCGGTGGTGAAGAATACGCAAAATACGGTATCGGTAAATCTACCGGTACTAAACTGATCTCTGCCTGTGGTAATATAAACAAACCAGGGGTGTACGAGATCGAGATGAATATCTCCGTGGAGGAGTTCATCTACTCCGATGAATACTGTGGTGGCATCCCTAACGGCAAACGCCTGAAGGCATGCATCCCCGGTGGTTCTTCCGTACCTATCCTGCCGGCTAACCTGCTGCTGAAAACAGCAAAAGGCGAGCAGCGCATGATGACCTACGAAAGCCTCGCCGATGGTGGTTTCGCTACAGGTACTATGCTCGGTTCCGGTGGTTTCATTGTGCTGGACGAAGACCAGTGTATTGTCAAGAACACCCTGACATTTGCCCGTTTCTATCACCATGAGAGCTGCGGACAGTGCAGCCCATGCCGTGAAGGTACCGGCTGGATGAAGCGTGTACTGCATAATATAGAGAACGGCAAGGGCAAAATGAGTGATATAGATCTGCTGTGGGATATCCAGCGTAAAATAGAAGGTAACACCATCTGCCCGCTGGGCGATGCTGCTGCCTGGCCGGTAGCAGCTGCTATCCGTCACTTCCGTGATGAGTTTGAATGGCATGTGCTGCATCCTGACGAGGCTACCAAACGTAACTACGGACTGGCACATTACGCAGATCCACTGGAAATAGCTGCTCCTGCTGCTGTATAAGAATCAATTTAAGCGATGCAAAATGGCTGAAGAAAAGAAACTCTTTAAGGTTAAGATCGATAATATCTCCGTGGAAGTGGAGCCGGGTACTTCTATCCTGAATGCTGCCCGTAAAATTGGTGGAGATATCGTGCCGCCTGCAATGTGTTACTATTCCAAACTGCAGGGTAGCGGTGGTAAATGCCGTACCTGCCTGGTAAAAGTAACCAAAGGATCAGAAGCTGATCCCCGTCCTATGCCTAAACTGGTGGCCAGCTGCCGTACCAACGTAATGGACGGTATGGAAGTGGCCAATATCACCTCTCCTGAAGTGCAGGACGCACGTAAGGGAGTAGTGGAATTCCTGTTGCTGAACCACCCGCTGGACTGCCCCGTGTGCGACCAGGCAGGGGAATGCCATCTGCAGGACCTCAGCTATGAGCACGGAGCAGATACTACACGCTACGAATTCAAACGCCGTACCTTCGAAAGGATCGATATCGGCGATAAGATACAGTTACACATGACCCGTTGCATCCTCTGCTACCGTTGTGTGTTCACCGCCGATCAGCTGACTGAAAAACGTGAGCACGGCGTACTGGGACGTGGAGAAGCAGCAGAAATCGGTACTTACATCCACCAGGCATTGGACAGCAACTTTATCGGTAACGTGATAGACGTTTGCCCCGTAGGTGCGCTGACAGATAAAACCTTCCGCTTCAAGAACCGCGTATGGTTCCTGAAACCGGTAGATGCCCACCGTCAGTGTGAAGATCCTAAATGCTGCGGTAAGACCGTATTGTGGATGCGTGGTGATGAGATTTTCCGCGTAACTGCCCGTAAGGATAAATACGGTGAAGTGGAAGAGTGGATCTGCGATACCTGCCGCTTCGATAAAAAAGATGTGAAAGACTGGATCATAGAAGGACCTCGTAAAATAGACCGTCACAGCGTTATTTCCCAGGGTCACTATGTTGGCGTGCACAAACCGAAAGATACGCTGGTAGAGGTACTGGATGGCCGTCAGCCTAAGCTGTTGCTGGACATTCATAAGGTCAGCGAGGTGAACAGACCGGATATTGATCTGTCTAAGATAGATGGCCCGGCACACTCAGATGACTTTAACAAGAAGTAATTCACTCTTTATTCGTAATTGATATAATTCGTATTTGATGAACATAGACTGGTTCTTTATCCTCGAAAAGATCGTACTGATATCCGGCGTACTGGTGATATCACTGGTAGTCGCGATGTATTCCACATGGGGTGAAAGAAAAGTAGCAAGTATAATTCAGGACAGGATTGGTCCTAACAGGGCCGGTTTTATGGGTTTATTGCAGCCGCTGGCCGATGGTGGTAAACTCTTCTTCAAAGAGGAAATTATACCTGGCAATTCCAACCGTTTCCTGTTCATTCTGGGGCCTTCCCTGGCAATGATCGTAGCCTGTATGACAAGCGCGGTGATTCCCTGGGGCGACACACTGACCATAGCCGGTCATACGGTATCCCTGCAGATCGCAGATATTAACATCGGTATCTTATACATTTTCGGAGTAGTGAGCTTAGGCGTGTATGGTATCATGCTGGGTGGATGGGCTTCCAACAACAAATACTCCCTGCTGGCATCCGTGCGCGCAGCTTCCCAGATCATCTCTTACGAGCTGGCAATGGGCCTGTCGCTGATCGCATTGCTGATGATGACCGGTAGTTTAAGCATCAAGGAAATTGTAGAACAGCAGCGTCATGGCGGCTGGAATGTATTATACCAGCCACTGGGCTTCCTGATATTCCTGGTATGTTCCTTTGCAGAGTGTAACCGTACACCGTTCGACCTGTCAGAAGCTGAAAGTGAGCTGAATGGTGGTTATCACCTGGAGTACTCTTCCATGAAACTGGGCTTCTACCTGTTTGCAGAGTACATCAATATGTTCATCAGCTCTGCGCTGATGTCCAGCCTTTACTTCGGAGGTTATTCCTTCCCATATATGGACAGCCTGGGACTGGCGCCTAACCTGGTGACAATCCTCGGAACAGCAGCACTCTTCATCAAGATCATCTGCTTCCTGTTCTTCTTTATGTGGGTACGCTGGACCATCCCGAGGTTCCGTTACGATCAGCTGATGCGTCTTGGCTGGAACATTATGATCCCGCTGGCACTGGCAAATATGTTGATAACAGGAGCGATCGTACTGTATCGCAGTTCACATTAATTAACGACTTATTTTAATAGCATAATATGCAAGCTTTAACAAGTAGGGCAAGACAGGTAGACCGTAAACCGATGACCTTCATCGAGAAGATCTATTTGTGGAATATTATTAAAGGGATGATCATCACCTTTAAGCATATCTGGAAGAGGAAGGAAACAGTGCGTTACCCGGAGCAGAAGCGTCCGTTCAGCCCTGTATTCCGTGGTCTGCATATATTGAACCGTGACGCTGAAGGCCGTGAGAACTGTACCGCCTGTGGTTTGTGTGCAGTAGCCTGTCCGGCAGAAGCGATCACTATGGAAGCAGCAGAAAGGAAACCAGGTGAAGAGCACCTGTACCGTGAAGAGAAATACGCTGCCCGTTATGAGATCAACATGCTGCGTTGCATTTTCTGTGGTTTTTGTGAAGAGGCTTGTCCGAAAGATGCTATCTATCTGACAGAAACATTTGCACCTGCTAACTACAAACGCGAAGGTTTCATCTATGGAAAACAGGACCTGCTGATACCAGCACCTGGTGAAAAGAAAAAAGCATAATTAAAGACAGTCTTAGCTAAAAACATAATAGTCATTATAGCAATGGGAATGAGTTTACAACAAATCGTTTTCGGGGTACTTTCGATCATCTCTATAATATCCGCCCTGGGCGTGATATTGAGCAAGAACCCCGTTACCAGTGTCCTTTGCCTGATAGTAACGTTTTTCACCATCGCAGGGCACTATATAATGCTCAACGCGCAGTTCCTGGCTGTGGTGCATATCATAGTGTATGCGGGAGCGATCATGGTATTGTTCCTGTTCGTGATCATGTTAATGAACCTGAATGCAGAAATAGAACCACAGAAGCGCAGCTGGTTGAAATATGCCGGCGCTATCAGTGGCGGCGCCCTGCTGCTGGTATTGCTGGGCGCACTCCGTGAGGCTGATGTAACTCCAATTCAACCCGGAGCGACAGATATAGGTCTGATCGCCAACCTTGGTAAAACTTTATTCAATCAATACGTAGTTCCTTTTGAAGTCAGCAGTATCCTGTTCCTGAGCGCTATGGTAGGTGCAGTTGTAATCGGGAAAAGGGAAGCATAACCACAACATCTGTAAATCGTCATTGATCAATTTGTAATTCTTTTAAGATGCCTGTTCAATATTACATTTTCTTAAGCATAGCACTCTTTTGCATTGGGGTGATGGGCGTGCTGATGCGCAGAAATGCCATTATTATTTTCATGTGCGTGGAGCTGATGCTGAATGCCGTAAACCTGCTGCTGGTAGCCTTCTCTAAAATGTGGGCAGACGCTGGCCGTGTAGACGCCGGTGGGGCGCAGATCTTTGTATTCTTTATCATGGTGGTAGCCGCTGCGGAAGTTGCCGTAGGACTGGCCATTATCGTGATGGTATACAGGAATTCACAGTCGGTGGATATTAATATCATGAACAGGCTGAAGAACTAACAGCTTGAATCGTAATTGTAAATCGTAATTAGTATTTGAATAGATGATACATCTAGTTTGGCTGGTACCATTTTTACCATTATTAGGTTTCCTGGTGAATGGATTGGGAAGAAGATACCTCTCCAAATCACTGGCGGGTATAGTAGGAAGCGGAGCTGTATTAGCGGCCTTTGTAATTAGCTTACTGATCTTCCTGGACGTGAAAGCCCCGGGATTTCAGGCACAGGTAGTTCCGTTGTTTGACTTTATTTCTGCAGGCAGCCTGCATATTCCATTCGCATTCCAGGTGGACCAGCTGAGCGCTTTATTTTTGCTGATCATTACCGGTGTTGGTTCACTGATCCATATTTACTCCACTTCTTATATGCATGATGAAACCAGCGAAGGGTTTGCGCGTTATTTCGCTTACCTGAACCTGTTCGTTTTCTCCATGCTGATACTTGTACTGGGCGCCAACTATGTGATGATGTTCATCGGATGGGAAGGCGTAGGGCTCTGCTCTTACCTGCTCATCGGCTTCTGGTTCAAGAACACTGCGTATAACAATGCTGCCAAGAAGGCTTTCATTATGAACCGTATCGGTGACCTCGGCTTCCTGCTGGGCATCTTTGCGATGATCGTGAAATTTGGCAGTGTTACTTTCCCTGAAGTATTCGAAAAAGCAGCAGCAATTGGTCATGGCGACAAGGTAATACCAGTTATTGCCATCCTGCTGTTTGTAGGTGCAGCCGGTAAATCTGCCCAGCTGCCTTTATATACCTGGTTACCCGATGCGATGGCAGGTCCTACTCCCGTATCTGCCCTGATCCACGCTGCTACGATGGTAACAGCAGGTATCTACATGATCGCACGTAGCAATGTATTATATACCCTGGCGCCATGCATTCAGACGGTTGTTGCGGTAATAGGCCTGGCTACAGCGGTACTGGCAGCGTCCATTGCCCTGAAACAGGACGATATCAAAAAAGTATTGGCTTACTCTACCGTGAGCCAGCTTGGATATATGTTCCTCGCACTGGGCGTAGGCGCTTATACCACAGCAGTGTTTCACGTAATGACACACGCATTCTTCAAAGCCCTCCTGTTCCTTGGTTCCGGTTCCGTGATCCACGCAATGGGCGGTGAGCAGAATATCAATAAGATGGGCGGACTGAAAAAATACATGCCGGTTACGCACATCACCTTCCTGATCGGCTGTCTGGCTATTGCCGGTATCCCGGGTCTGTCAGGTTTCTTCTCCAAAGATGAGATCCTTGCTGAAACTTTCGCCTTTAATAAGATCATGTATGCAGTAGCCCTGATCACAGCGCTGATGACGGCCTTCTACATGTTCCGTTTATACTACATCACTTTCTGTGGCAGGTTCCGTGGCACGCACGAGCAGGAACATCACCTGCACGAAAGCCCGGTGGCTATCACCATTCCGCTGATCGTACTGGCTATCCTTTCCGTAATAGGTGGTTATGTTGGTCTGCCGGAAGTATTCGGTACCCACAGCCTGCTGAAAGAATACTTAGCGCCTGTATTTGCTGGCTCAGTACCATTCGTTCATGAACATGAGCACCTGTCGCACAACACCGAATGGCTGCTGATGGGATTAAGCTCTGTGCTGGTGATCATCACGATCTTCTTTGCACGCAGCTGGTACCGCAATTATGAAGACAATGGAGCACCTCGTACCGGTATTGCCAAAGTACTGGAAAACAAATGGTACGTGGATGAGTTATACGATGCTATCATAGTGAAACCCCTGATGATGCTGAGCCGTTTCTTTGAAGAAGCGATCGAGAAATCAGGTATTGACAGGTTGGTAAATGGCGTAGGCCGTGGTGTACAATGGAGCAGCCAGCAGGTAAGACTGCTGCAGAGCGGACAGGTAGGCTTCTACATCTTTGCCATGGTAATTGGAATGGTTGTTTTATTCGTGATAGGATTTCTGCTGAAATAGCAGCAACCTGCATCATCATTAAAAAAGGACAAGTTTAGATAAATTATGTTGACAGTATTACTCATATTGATTCCTTTAGTTGCGGGCCTGATTACGTTTGGTCTGAAGGGGTCTGGACCGAAAGCGCTGGGTTTGATAGCATCCCTGGCTTCGCTGGCAGTAACGCTTGGTGCCTTGTTCCAGTTCCGGACTGCTCCGGCCAGTCTGCAGTTCTCTGCAAACTGGATACCTCAGCTGGGCGCTCAGTTTAGCGTGGGGCTGGATGGAATGGGCCTGATGCTTTGTTTACTGACAGCCATTTCCTTCCTGCTGATCTTTATTGTGATTTTCAACAGGGAGTATGAGCGTCCCAACAGCTTCTACGGTCTGATGCTGCTTTCACAGGCAGGACTGGTAGGCGTGTTCACTGCTTATGACGCTTTGTTGTTCTACGTTTTCTGGGAGCTGGCGCTGATCCCGGTGTACTTCCTCTGCTCACTCTGGGGTGGCGAAAAACGTATTCCTGTTACATTCAAATTCTTCGTATACACCTTTGCAGGTTCATTGCTCATGCTGATAGGCCTGATCTACATCTACCTGCAATCGCCCGACCATTCCTTCAGCTATGCCAGCTTTACCAATGGCAGCGTAGCCCCGCAGGATCAGTCATGGTTGTTCTGGCTCTTCTTCGTAGCCTTTGCTATTAAGATGCCGGTTTTCCCTTTCCATACCTGGCAGCCGGATACCTACGAGCAATCTCCTACACCTGTTACAATGGTGCTTTCCGGTATCATGGTGAAGATGGGCTTATTCGGTGTGGTACGCTGGTTACTGCCTGTACTGCCGAAAGGTGCTTATATGTGGTCTGATGTGGCCATTGTATTGTCTATCATCGGTATCATCTATGCATCATGCATTGCCATCGTACAGTCAGACATCAAACGCCTGATCGCTTACTCTTCCATCGCCCACATCGGCCTGATGAGCGCTGCTATCTTCACTAATAATGAGCAGAGCTTACAGGGTATGATGATACAGCTGTTCAACCACGGTATTAACATCATCGGCCTCTGGATCATCGTAGAGATCATCCAGCAGCGTCTGAAGATTAAGAACCTGAACGAGATGGGCGGCATCGCACAGTATGCACCAGGTATCGCTATCTTCCTCGTAATTATCAGCCTGGCCAATATCGCATTACCACTGACCAACGGATTTATCGGGGAGTTCCTGATGTTCAGCGGTCTGTTCCAATATAATGTATGGTTTATGGCCGTTGCCGGACTGGGTATCATCCTGGCAGCAGTGTATACACTGAATATGGTCCAGAAAGTGATCTTCGGTCAGAGCAATGCGCTGACAGAGACCACTACAGACCTGAAAGCAAATGAGCTGCTGGTACTGAGCATTATTGTAGTGATCATTCTGGTACTGGGCGTATATCCAAAGCCTATGCTGGAACTGGTAAGCAGCACTACTGAATTGGTTAACAAGGTTTATTAAAAAGTTGTTCTTTCGTAACACAGGAATATGAATGCATTAATATCTACTGCTTTATCGGGCGTTGTAATGATGTTTGCGGGTTTATTTGTAAGTAATAAGCAGCGCATTAAGTTTATAGCCATTGTTGTTCTGCTGGCTTGTCTGGTAGCCAACCTGGCTGAGTTATCCACCATTGAAGCAGGTGACCGTACACTATACGGCATGATCACTATCAGCCGTTTCAGCATTCTGTTCAATGCTATCGCATTGGGCGCTACACTGATCTTCTTCCTGCTGTCGGGCAGTGCTTTTGAGAATGTAGGAGAGCATGTGGCAGATTATTTCGCGCTGATCTTTTTCATCCTCTCAGGTATCACTTTAGCTTCTACTTTCAGCAGTTTATTAATGCTTTTCCTGGCAATAGAGATCATTTCTATTCCACAGTATATACTGGCAGGCAGCGATAAAAAGACGCCTAAAAGCAGTGAGGCTTCCCTGAAGTACTTCCTGATGGGTTCCTTCTCTACCGGTATCCTGCTGATGGGTATTACCCTAATATACGGAGCTACCGGTACTTTCAGCGTAGCTGACCTCGGACTGGGCGCCGGTAAAGTAAATACACTGGCACTCTGCGGTATCATTCTCGTAGCTTTCGCATTATCTTTCAAAGTATCTGCGGCGCCGTTCCACTTCTGGACGCCTGACGTATATGACGGTTCTCCTACCGTATTCACTTCCTTCATGGCAACCGTGGTAAAAGCAGGTGGTTTCATCGCTTTCATCAGGATCTTCCATGGCGCGTTCATCGGCGAGCGTATCACTGCCGACTGGCAATTACTGCTGGCTATCATCACCGCCGCTACCCTGATCATCGGTAACTTCACAGCAGTGTTCCAGCAAAGTGTAAAACGTATGCTGGCATACTCCAGTATCGCCCAGGCAGGTTTCATGCTGTTGGCGGTTGTATCCATGAACGCCTACGCTACACAGGGTATCGTGTTGTACGCAGCGGCTTACAGCGTGGCTACCATTGGTATCTTCGCTGTGATGATCAAACTGAAGGATTATACATTCGACGGTTTTAACGGTCTGGCCCGTACACAGCCTGTACTGGCAATTACCACTACCATCTTTGTATGCTCACTGGCAGGTATCCCGCTCACAGCAGGTTTCTTCGCTAAATACTTTGTACTGACGGCCGCTGTAGAGCAGGGCAATCTCTTATGGCTGGTAATTGTAGCGGTGATCTGTGCTGCCATCAGTGCTTATTATTACTTCCGTGTCATCATCGCGATGTACTTCAAACAGGGAGAACCTGCAACAGCGCCTATCACCGGCGGCTTCAAGCTGATGCTCATCATTACAGCAGCCATCGTGATACTGCTGGGTATCTTCCCCGGACTTTTATTACAGCTTATTTAAGATATTCGGATAAAATCAAAAAACCGGCCACATGGCCGGTTTTTTTTATTGGTGCTGCTTTTCAAACGAAGTGGCGTTAGTGTGTCGCCACAGAAGAAAGAGTTTGTTCTTGTTGAGTGATACTTTCCAATAAGCTAAGCTGGTTTCTCGCCCGCAACAGGTTATGTTGCTCATATTTTGCCCCATAATAAACATCGTTGTTGAAGTAATCCGTCAGAAAACGGATCGCCTGCATATAGACCATGAACTGCCCTGCATACACCAGGTGCGCCTGCTCTGTAACACTCAGTTCATCTTTCATTTCACTGAGGTAGCCGTTCACGATCGCTGTATAATATTCCTTTCTAACCTTCACTTTGCTGAGATCTGTTTCTTCCTCACTGGCGGGAGAGAGGTAGGTGCGCATCATATCTCCAAAGTCACTGATAAAATACCCCGGCATGACGGTGTCCAGGTCTATTACGCAGATGCCTTTGTTATCAGCGTCAAATAGTACATTACTGATCTTCGTATCGTGGTGCATTACTCTTATTTTAAAATAAGGGCTATGCTGTATAGATGTGAATATCTCTGTCAGGAATTTATATCTGCGGATAATATTGATATCCTGCCCAGCCTCCGCAATGCGGGTAGGATTGCCTTGCTTCACGGCCTGCTCGAACTGTGCATAACGTAAAGTAAGGTTATGGAAATCCGGCAGGGTAACCTGTATTTCATTGGTATCAATGCCCGACAGCAACCTGGTAAAACGCCCGAACTGCCTGGCCGCTTCATATGCCAGCTGTTCACTGTTCACCACATCATAACTGTGGGAATTGGCTACAAATGGTTGCAGGCGATAATATTCCCCTTCCGGTGTAACGACCATATCCTGCTTGTCTGTAGTCAGCACCGGCTGCACAAAGAAATATTCAGGATGGTGTTTCTCCAGGTAATGGCCGATAACGCTGATGTTCTGGGCAATCAGTGCAGGTTGCTTAAACACCTGGTGGTTGATGCGCTGCAGGATGTAGTTTTTATCAGCGTGGGACACTTTCCAGGTGGCGTTAATAAGCCCGCTGCCGAATGCCTGTATACGGCATTCACCCATCACTAATCCATAAGCTGATAATATTTCCTGCATTGCTGGTTGATAAGATTGCGATGCTTCAAACATAACAATAAGAATTGAGAGAATGGTTGGACAAACGGTTGCGCAAATTTATCTGCCCGCTGCAATCACCAGCCGGGAATCGATCACAACCTGCTGGTATTGATCCGGCGCCAGTTTGCCTGACAGGAGTTCCAGCAGTATCTCCGTAGCTCTTTGTCCCTGCAGGTAAGGATACTGTTCTACGGATGCCAGGGGAGGAAAAGCCATATAGCTGCTTAAGGGCAGGTTGGCATAACTGACGAAAGTAAGATCCTTGTTGATCTCCAGGCCCTGCTCAAGCGCATATTGCACTGCATCCTGGGATACATAGTCATTGAATGCCACGATAGCGGTCACCTTTCTTTTATGCGCCAGTAACTGTTGCATGGCATGGCGGGTGCCTTCTTTGGTCAGATCGGCATTTATATTGAGGCTGGCGTCATATTTTAAACGCTGCAGCTGCATGGCTTTCTGGTAGCCGGTGGTACGTTGCTGGCTGGCAATCAGTTTTTCGGGACCATTGATCATCCCGATAACGCGGTGCCCCCCTTGCAATAAAAGAGAGACAGCCTGTATAGTACCCGACTCCATGTTTGAGGCCACATAATGAATGTCGGGCATGTTAGGGATACGGTCAAAGAACACGACTGGTATATTATACTTCCGCAGCATCTCAAAATGTGCGTAATTCACCGTATTCTTAGCCAGGGAAACCAGCAAGCCGTCCACCCGGTGATTCTTCATTATTTCCACGATCTTCTGCTCCCGCTCAGCGTCGTCATGCGATTGCCCCAGCAGGACCATATAATTGCTCTTATTTGCCGTATCCTCTATGCCACTGATGGCAGCTGAGAAGAAGGCTTCTGACAATTCCGGTAATACGATACCGAGCGTAAAAGTTTTTTTCTGCTGGAAAAAAATAGCTGTCTGGTTGGGCTCATATTGCAGTTCCCGGGCCAGCGCCTGTACTTTCATCCTGGTTCTCAACCCGATACGCGGATGATTGTGCAGGGCCCTGGATACTGTGGAAGGAGCCAGGTTCAGCCTTTTGGCAATTTCTTTTATGGTGGGAGGATTAGGCATCGGGCCATTTGTATAATAAAAGTAGCGGAAAAAAACTTTTTATTAACTTTAAATCATGCAGTTCCGTGACACATTTTCCCTCGCCTTTCGCTCTGTTAGCGGCAACCGTTTGCGCGCAGGGCTTACTATAGCCATCATTGGTTTTGGTATTATGGCCCTGGTGGGCATTTTTACCGCCATAGACAGTATGAAGAACAGTATCTACAGCAGCTTTGCCAATATGGGGGCCAACAGCTTCAATATTCAGAGCAGGGCACTGAGGATACGCATAGGTGGTGGCGGAGGAGCAACAAAAGGCGACAAAAAATCCAAGGTAAAAACGTCCAATAGTAATATTCCTATTACTTACAAGGAAGCTATGGACTTTAAACAGCAGTATGCCTTCCCGGCCGTGGTAAGTGTGTCTACCAATGCCACAGGGAATGCTACCGTGTATAAAGACGACAAAAAGACGAATCCCAACGTACGTGTAATAGGAGGGGATGAGAACTACCTGAATTTATCCAATTATACATTGCGCGAAGGCCGTAATCTGAACCTGCTGGATGTAGAATCGGGCAGGAACGTGGTATTGCTGGGAATGGACGTAGCGAAGAAACTGTTTGGGGACAACCTGCGGAACGTTGTGAACAGCAGCATCCGGGTAGGGAATGTGCGTTATCGTGTTGTGGGAGTGTTAGCGCCGAAAGGGAACAGCGGTTTTATGAGCGCAGACAATGTGGTGATCACAACGGTCAACAATACACGTAGAATATTTGACCGCCCGAATGTGACCTACAATCTCGGTGTGTCAGTAAAAGACATCACCCAGATGGAAGCTGCTATAGGCGAGGCAACTGGCCTGTTCAGGATCATCCGCCACCTCACGCTCAAAGAAGAAGAGAACTTTTATATCAATAAAAGCGACAGTGTTGCAGAGATGCTGTTTAACCTGTTAGGTGTGGTAGTATTTGCTGCCATCCTGATCGGTGCGATCACATTGTTTGGCTCTGCTATCGGGCTGACAAACATCATGCTGGTATCAGTAGCGGAGCGTACCCGCGAAATAGGTGTTATCAAGGCGCTGGGCGCTACCAGAAAGGTGATATGGCAGCAGTTCCTGTACGAAGCTGTTATCATCAGCCTGCTGGGTGGTTTGCTGGGCGTGATACTCGGAATGCTGGTAGGAAACATCGTATCATTATTATTGAAAACCGATTTTATCATTCCGTGGTTATGGATAACGACAGGGATAGTGATCTGTGCGGCTGTAGGGCTTGCATCAGGTATTTATCCTGCCATCAAGGCTTCCCGCCTGGATCCGATAGTTGCGCTGCGTTACGAATAATTAACAGGCTATTGCCAACATCCAATTAATTCATGGCTTTATTAGGTGTAGTATTCGCTTCCATTCTGCTGCTGGTATTACTGGTAGCTTATTTCCGCTTAAATACATTCATTGCATTCCTGATCGTATGCCTGTTTATGGGCCTGGCGCTGAACGTCGTCAGGGAACCGGCGCAGCGGATGTCCATTGCTGACATTACTCAATCTATCCAGACGGGGATCGGTAAAACCCTGGGCTCACTGGTTATTATTATCGTGTTTGGCAGTATGCTGGGTAAACTGGTAGCTGAAAGCGGCGCGGCACAAAAGATTGCCAATGGGCTGATGCAGGTGTTCGGGCGTAAATATGTGCAATGGTCGCTGATGCTGACGGGCTTCATCGTAGGCATTCCCCTGTTTTACAATATCGGTTTTGTATTGATGGTGCCGCTCATCTTCACGGTTGCAGCACGCACTAAACTACCTGCGGTATACCTGGGTATTCCGATGCTGGCATCATTGTCGGTCACGCATGGCTATTTACCGCCGCATCCTTCCCCTACGGCCCTGGTAGGAGCCTTCCATGCCAATATGGGAATTACGTTGTTATACGGCCTCCTGGTGGCTATTCCGGCCATTGTACTGGCAGGTCCCGTCTTCAGCCGTTTCCTCAAAAAATATACACAGGAACCTGCACAGCTGTTCACTACTGTTGCCCTGCCGGACGATCAATTGCCCGGGATGGCCACCAGTATTGTGGCGGCATTGCTGCCGGTGCTGTTGCTGGCGGCTACCTCGCTCCTGAAGCTGAAGGCCGCGCCTGACAGTGTTGCCTTCAACATTGCCAGCTGGCTGGGCGACCCTGTGATCGTGATGTTGCTGGCAGTGCTTAACGGCGCTTATGTACTGGGCATCCGTAGAGGATGGCCTATCAAAAAGGTGATGGGCACGATGGAAGATGCTATCCGCGATGTATCTGTTATCATCCTCATCATTGGCGGTTCCGGTGCATTGACACAGATGCTGCTGGACAGTAAAGTAAGTGATGTGATAAAAGAAGGCCTGGGTAGTATGCATATGAACCCGCTGATACTGGCATGGACCATAGCAGCCCTGATACGTGTAAGTGTGGGATCGGCCACTGTAGCCGGATTGACTGCTGCGGGCATCGTCGCGCCATTGGTAGTGGGCACAACCGTACATCCAAGCCTGATGGTACTGGCCACGGGGGCAGGAAGCCTCATGTTCTCCCATGTGAACGACGGTGGCTTTTGGATGTTCAAGGAATATTTTAATTTGTCAGTGAAAGATACTTTCAAAACCTGGTCGATCATGGAAACGATCGTTTCTGTAGTAGGATTGATCGGGTGCCTGATCTTAAACCTCTTTATCTAACTTATAAGCAAAACTTGATCTATGACACCAACAGAGAATTTTAAAGCGTTAGGATTATCATTACCGCCGGCACCGTCACCATTGGGCGTATACAAACCTTGCCTCGTAGATGGCAAATACCTGTATCTGTCCGGTCATGGTCCTGTACAGGATGATAAGAGCCTGATCATCGGGCGTATTGGTGTTGACTTCGATATGGATCAGGGTAAGCTGGCGGCAAGACAGGTGGGCCTTACTATGCTGTCTACTATCGTGGCTAACCTGGGTAGCCTGGATAAAGTAAAACGCGTGATCAAAGTATTGGGTATGGTGAACTGTACGCCTGACTTTGGCCGTCATCCTTACGTTATCAATGGTTGCAGCGAACTATTTGCAAAAGTATGGGGCGAAGAGAATGGTATTGGCGTACGCAGCGCGGTAGGCTTTGGTTCATTGCCCGATAATATTCCGGTGGAGATTGAAGCGCTGTTTGAATTGCACTAAAACCATCAGGTGTGACGCGCATGCTGCCTTCATGGGCAGATGCCTCATGCCCGGGTCTTAATCTACAATCATGCATTGGTACGAATTACACAATATCAATACTGTTGATACGCCTGCGGTGCTCGTTTTCCCCGAGCGCATGCGTGAGAACATCCTGCTCCTGAAAAAGACAGTGGGAGATGTACAGCGCCTGCGGCCGCATATCAAGACGAGCAAAATGATCGAAGCCGTGCAGTTACTGAAGGAAGAAGGTATCAACAAGTTTAAGTGTGCCACGATAGCAGAAGCGGAAATGCTGGGATTGGCCGGCGCTGCGGATGTATTACTGGCTTATCAGCCTGTCGGCCCGAAGATCGGCCGGCTGCTGGAGATAGTGGAACAATATCCTGATACAAAGTACTCCTGCCTGGTGGACAACCGCATTGCTGCTATGGCTATCGCCGCTTTGTTCCTCGCTGCGCAACGTACTATTCCTGTATATCTTGATCTGAATATAGGCATGAACAGGACCGGTATTCCTGCGGATGATGCAGCGCTTGAGCTTTACCAGGAGCTGCAATACATGCCTGGCATTACACCTGTTGGCTTACACGCATATGATGGTCATCTGCATGACGCAGACGTTGCCGTACGCAGGGAGAAATGTAATGCCGGCTTTGCGCCCGTAACTACGCTCGCGGATGCGATCACTGCTGCAGGAGCAACAGCTCCGCAGATCATTGCAGGTGGTACGCCCACCTATGCATTTCATGCAGCGCGCCCCGGTGTAGAATGCAGCCCCGGTACTTTCATCTTCTGGGACTGGGGATACAGGCGGGAACTTCCTGAGCAGGACTTTGCATATGCCGCTGTGGTGGCTACCAGGGTTATCTCAATTATTGACGACACCCGCCTGTGTGTGGACCTGGGACATAAATCTATTGCATCTGAAATGCCTCAGCCGAGAATACTTTTCCTGGACGTACCAGATGCAATACCACAGGGCCATAGTGAAGAGCATATGGTGGTTAAAGTGCCGGATACTTCCCTGTACCCGGTAGGTACAGTGTTCTATGGTATTCCGGTACATATCTGTCCGACAGTAGCTTTGCACGATCGGGTAGGAGTGGTGGAAGACAATAATTGTGTAGCCTACTGGAAGGTAATAGCGCGGGACAGAAAGATCATGATCTAACTTATCAAAAAAATACTGACATGTTTATAATAGACGCGCATCTTGATCTGAGCATGAATGCGATGGAATGGAACCGTAACCTGCGATTGCCGGTGGAAGACATCAGGAGACGTGAGGTAGGAATGACGGACAAACCGGATCGTGCAAAAGGAGTGGTATCATTCCCCGAGTTGCGCAAAGGAAATATCGGGCTGGTCGTGGCTACACAGATAGCGCGTTTCGTGGCGCCCGACAATCCATTACCCGGCTGGTTCTCACCCGAGCAGGCCTGGGCCCAGACACAGGGACAGCTGGCCTGGTACAAAGCGATGGAAGACGCAGGGGAAATGGTCCAGATCACCAACCTGGCGGCCCTCGAGAAACACCTGGCCCTCTGGAACGATGGTTCACCCAACATCAGCAAGCCGGTTGGTTACATACTCAGCCTGGAAGGAGCCGATTCTATCGTTGATGTCAGCTACCTGCAGCGTGCCTATGACAATGGACTACGTGCCGTAGGTCCGGCACATTATGGCCCCGGCCGTTATGCACAGGGAACAGATGCCACCGGTTTTATGGGCCCTAAGGGACATGCCCTGCTGAAGGAAATGGAAAGACTGAACATCATACTGGATGCTACGCATCTGTGTGATGATAGCTTCTGGGAAGCAATGGAGCATTTCCATGGCCATGTATGGGCCAGCCATAACAATGTGCGTGCATTGGTGAATCATAATCGCCAGTTCTCTGATGAGCAGATAAAAGAGCTGATCAGCCGTGGCGCTGTAATTGGCGGCGCAATGGATGCCTGGATGATGGTGCCCGGATGGGTAAGGGGTGTGTCTCAGCCTAAAGAAATGGGCGCCTCCCTGGATGTATTGGTCGATCATATGGACCACATCTGCCAGCTGGCAGGAAATGCCTTGCATGTTGGGATAGGATCAGACCTGGACGGTGCCTTCGGAAAAGAGCAAAGTCCTTACGACCTCGAAACAATTGCCGATCTGCAGAAAATACCTGCTTTATTTGCAAAGAGAGGATATTCCGCAGCGGATATTGACAATATTATGCACGGCAACTGGCTAAGGTTCCTGCGTAAAGCCTGGAGTTGACCGCTAATAAAATAACTGTGACAGGACATTGGTCATGTCATTGTTCACTGGTTTCAGCTCCAGGAAACCGGTGAATTGTTCCGGTGTCAGGATGGTCTTCAGCTTTCGCTGAAAGCCGTTCTGAAAGCTTTTTAGCTTGGTATCGTATGCCTTGGGATTGCTGTTGTTCAGCGAAAGGATATTAGCCCGTTGCTGCAGGAAATTGGTAACGGTGTTGAGTATCTTGGGCTGCTGGGCTTCGGTTAAGGTCAGTGCCGCTTTCAGCTTACCGGTAATGGATTGTGCATTACCTTCTATATTGGAAAGCGGGGCCTGTTGTACCTGCGCCAGGCTGTTGAAGACTATGGATGTCAATCCAGTCAGCAATAACAATGAAAATAATAAGGCGTTTTTCATCAGCGTGGGGATTTATAAGAAAGTTAATGTATTTGCGGCATCCCGGGATGAAATAAAATGAGCCGCAGCCCCAATGGTTACGTATATCGACAGGTACACCAAAAAAAAGGAACACCGCCTGATGTTCCTTTATCTCTCCGAAGACAGCTCCGTTTATTTCATCACCAGTTTAACCGGTTTAGGCACTTCATTCATATCGTTGTCAAGTACGACGTATTCGGCCTCGATAGTCTTATTATCGAGCCATTTCATTTGTCCCGGACCCCACTTATCAAACTGCACATCCCCCTCGGAAATGAGCTTATTATCGCGATAGGAGAAGAGCTGAAAGCCATTGTTATTGAACCCGGCTATCAGATCCACTGAAGCGCATATGACATATTTATGATCGGGAGAGACGACAGGTACGCCCCATACATGCGTCAGCTCCCCATTGTCGGCGTTGATCAGCACATAGTCGCTGGATTCATAATAACTGCCGAAAACGAGGTATTGATGGATATCGGGCAGATAGCCGGCATAGAAGAAGATACAATACTTATCATCATCTTTGGTATTATTGGCAAGAATGCGGGTCTCGCCGTTGTTCAGTGTAAACTGCAGGGTGTCGCCGGTGCGTTTTACATGTGCCTTGTCTTTGTTCAGGAGGCTGTTTTCCGCACTATCATAGTCAGGATCTGACAGTTTATCAAAGGAGGAATGTTCCAGCGTATGGATGGTAAATGACCTGTTACCGACAGAGAAGGTATCTGTATTAACGGGCACTTTGCCGATTGAGGGAGCTTCTTCTATATGTGAAGTATCTGAAGCGCTATCACTGAGATCCTGTCCATTACAGGCAGCTATCATGCCTGCAATAAAAAATAGAGGTAAATACTTTTTCATATGATGCGCAAATATAAATAACCCCATAAAAAAATCCCGTCTCATTTAAAACGAGACGGGATTTTTTAGAAAGAATATGTAGTCTTATTCAGCTACTACTTCGAATTCCAGTTCAGCTTCGTTGCCTTTACCGAAATCCAGTCTTGCTTTGTAAGTACCTAACTCTTTTACGTCATCCAGGATGTGGATACGGCGACGATCGATTTCGTAACCTTTCTGCTCTTTAATAGCACGTGCGATCTGCACACCAGTTACGCTACCGAAGATCTTACCGGAAGTACCGGTCTTAGCGCCAATTTTAACGGGACCTGCTTTCAGCACTTCCACAACTTTGGCAATTTCAGCCAACATTTTCTCTTCTTTAACCTTCTGTACTTTCAGGCGCTCCTGAAGTTGTTTCAGGTTAGAAGGGCTGGCTTCTACCGCAAATTTCTGCGGGATCAGAAAATTCCTGGCATAACCGTTTCTAACGGTTGCCAGCTCATTCTTCTGGCCCAGGTTATCTACGTCTTGTATTAAGATTACTTGCATTGTTAATTAGTTTTAAGGACCTTTAATTACCTGGCATAGACCAGGAAACCGGTGAATAGGTTTGTTTATTTTAAAAGGTCAGTAACGTAAGGTAACAAAGCCATTTGACGGGCTTTTTTAATAGCCTGCGCTACTTTACGCTGGAATTTCAGAGAGTTACCAGTGATACGACGAGGTAACATTTTACCCTGATCGTTCAGGAATTTCTTCAGGAACTCAGCGTCTTTGTAATCCACATACCGGATGCCTAACTTTTTGAAACGGCAATATTTCTTTGCGCGTTTCTCCTGTTTTACGGCGGTTAAGTACTTAATTTCTTGTTTTACTGCCATAATTTTAAGCTTCTGCGGTTTTAGAATCAGCGTTCACGCCATGTCTTTTGCGGCCATTGTACTGTACAGCATATTTGTCTAATGCTGTGATCATGTGACGCAGTACATTCTCGTCACGGTTCAGCTGGATTTTCAGCTTCTCATTGAGGTCGGATGGCGCGCTGTACTCCAGAACCAGGTACATGCCCGTGGTTTTCTTCTGGATTGGGTACGCCAGTGATTTTAATCCCCAGGGATTTTCGTGCGTTACATCTCCGCCGTTCTCTTTAATGAGGTCAGCGAATTTTTTCTGAGCAGCTTTGTAGTCTTCCTCAGACAGCACAGGGGTAAAAATCACCATCAATTCGTAGTTCATAAATTTCCCTGTTTTAAAATTTGTTAAAAAAATTAGGAGTGCAAAGATACTGAAATTGCTGACACCAGCAAATAAAAGCGGGGGATTGATTTTCAGGGGGAGGCGGGATGCTACCTGTCCGGTCTTTTATAGGGTACCGCTTCGGTGGAGATTCGCTTCGACTGTCCTACCGCTTCCTACCTACAGGCGCTATAGTCCTACATTTTACCCACAATTCTATAGCGTTCGCTATAGAACAGTGCCTATAATGCTATAGCAGAGCGCCTGTAAGTAGAAGCCCCCACCGGACTCCTAAGCTATCTTAACCGAATACATACGCCTTTTGCAGCCTCCTTACGCCTGAAGGGTAATTCCAATAAAAAAGCCGGCCTGTATGCAATACAGACCGGCTGGATCAAATGGCTTTTTCAAAAAGATCAGTGGTTAACAAGTATCTTGCTTGTCTGGATGCCTTCCTTGCTCTGTACACGCAGGATATACACACCATTAGACAAATTACTGATATCCAATGTCTTGATATTTCTTCCCTTATTAACAGTGGTCAGCGTCGTCTGTCTCACATGTCCCTGCATGTCGACCAGCTGTAAAATGGCCTGCCCAGGTCTTTCGATATCGAGATATACCTGTAACTGGCGGCCAAAGATACACCAGAAAAGTTTCTTTATCAGATCTTTAAGTGTGATTATCACTCTTTCATTGCTGCTATAGCTAACTGATCCGTCAAGACTCACTGTTTTCAGCCTGTAATAGGAAAGTCCCAGCCAGGGGCGGGTATCGTATGTAACATAACTGTTTGGCAGAGAGGTGGTACCATGAGCCGCCACAGTGTCCACAGATTCAAATTGCTGCTGATTCCGGGACCGTTGTACCACAAAATAGGCGGTGTTCAGCTCATAAGGTGTGCTCCAGGTCAGTTTTACATCTCCCGTGTCAACTGTGGCAGAGAAGTCTTCCAGCGGTGCAGGATGCGCCAGTACATGCAGGTTGTAGCTGGTCTGCACAGGGTAGTGGTCTGTAGTGGTGCTGCTGTAGCTGTTCACCAGTTTTTCCACCTCTGTCCTTACGCGGGCAGATCCCGGCAGGTAGCTCAGGGCCATTTCATCGGAAGCCAGTACATTATCAATCACCGTGTTAAAAGACGCGGTAGATTTCTGGCCCTGTAAACTGAGCGGCAGGGTCAGCGGTTTATAATGGATACTGTCATCGACGAAGTCTATGTAAGAGGTCGTGGTATCTGGCGCCAGTTCGGTGGTGATGGTCTTGTTCAATGCGTCATTGAAGTCGCCGAGTATTACCAGGTTAGCTGTCGGATACTGGGCATCCAGGCTGTCTTTCAGCTCCAGGTTGCCGTTTTTACGCCTGTGCCAGGACTCGATCTTATCTGCGGCTGTGCCGGTATTGGCTTTCGCATGCAGCAATACAAATCGGATCAGGGCGCTGTCGTTGTTCAGTTTAGCCCGTGCTTCCAGGAGGAAGGGGAACCTGCCGGACGACCAGTTGTAATACGCATCGCTGCTGCCGCCCCTGCGTAGTACGCCGTAGGAGCTTAATCCCCTGATAACCGATGTCTTATACAGGAATGCCAGTTTCTGGGCGGAGGCATAGTCCACATCTTTAATACTATCTGCATAAGAACCGAAATCGGATATAATATAACTATACCCCGGCATCTGGTTGGCCACTGCCCTGAAACGGGCGGTGTCTACGACCTCTGCCAGTGCAAAAATGTCTGCGTCCAGCTTTTTGAGGATGGTCGTTACATTGGCCTGTTGCAGGCTGTCGTTGGCCGGATTCTGTACCGGGCTGCCAAACCACTCGATATTCCAGTTCACCACTTTCAGGGAACGCAGGGAAGTACCGGAAAGGGGAATGGCTGGTACATGAATGCTGTCGCTCCGGAAGGTAATAGCGCCGGTATAGTTTTGATCTGCGGCGGCTGGCTGGAATTTCACCCAAACGGTACGTGGGCCATTCAGTGAATCGGGCAGATAGGTCAGCGACTGGCTGTATACGCCATTGCTGTCTTTCGCTATGAAAAATACGGAAGACGAAACAATGGTCAGACTGTCAATGAAGTCATTAGCCTGGAAAGTGAATGGCAACGGCGATGACTGCTGACCTGCGGGAACATAGTCAAAGTCGATGCTGTTGGTATTCAGATCAAGGGATGGCTTAGGCGCTACCGGGCTGTTGGTGATATGGAAATTGTCCAATGTCCAGCGGGCCGCACCTACGGCAGGAGAAGAGGTGTAAACAAAAGCGATGTATACCTCAGGCTGTTTAAAAGCTGCCAGGTTGATACTGTCTGAAACGGTCCAGGTGTCTGACAGCAGGGCCGGGAAACGTCCGTTCACCGGTGTCCAGGTGGCAGTGTGCGGATTGCTGGCACCGTCGTAGTTGGCAGAGACCATCAGTTGAAGGGAGGGGCCGGAGAAAGCCGTCCGGCTGGCGAAATCCAGCAGGGGATAGTCAAAACCGGAAAGATCGAAGGCTGGTGAGATCAGCCAGTCCTCATTTTCAATCGGACCGCCGCTATAGCCGTTGATCTGTACGCCGTTGCCGTTCTGTCCGAAGGTGGTACAATCCCATTTCTGGGCGCCGCTTACGCTGTATTGCCTGAAGCCGCCGGTGATGCTGCCGCTCATGCAGGTATTGAAGTCAAACGACAACTGTTGGGCGCCGGTGCTGAATGTCCAGGTGCTGTTGTCCGTGATCCCGGCAAACACGTTGCCACTCAGATCAAGTATGGCGCCATCATCCAGGGTGATATAGTAATGCTGCTGTGGCTGCAGTGTTGCAGCCAGTGTAAGTGTTTTATTGCTGATGATCACAGCGGCGCTATCCACAGGGAATACCTGTTGTGTGCCGGCGGTAACGTTGTGCAGTATGAGCTGACCATTGCCTGCCTTGATATTTTCGCTGAAAAATATGGATGGCTGGGCAGATGGAGATATATCAGTGCTGTTGTTGGCGGGGAACAAGCTGTCGATAGCAGGTGGCGTTACATCTGCACCCGAACTGCCTGCCACGATGTTGTCGATGGCAAACGAAGGGCGGGAGCCTGCTCCGCTGATCTGGCGGTTTACCCAGCGCAGCTGTACCAGGGGCTGATTGTCGCAGGCTGCCGGCAATACCAGCGACCGATGAGCGGAATCCAGTGGCGTGGTCACGCCGGAACCGGTTTGCTGGGTGGTACCATTCTGGTATTCCACGCCGGTGATATTGGTAAAATTACCGGTGTTCCCGATACGGTACTGCAGGGTTACTTCGTTGATGCGGGTGTTGCTGGTACCGTCGTAAGGGTTACGCAGCGTCATCACATCATACTGAAAAGCGATGTTGGTCTGGCCGCTGGTGTTCAGGGCCAGTACCAGGGAGTTATCCACACTACCGCTATTGAGGAAGCCCAGTTTCCCGGAGTAATTGTATACGCCATTAGCCGTGCTGGAAGCGCTGCCTGTTACAAGCGCTTTGTCAGAGGCGGGTGGCAGCACATTAAAACTGCCAGAGGGCGATCCGGAAAGTGTCCAGCCCTGCCATCCATCCGGATAGGTGGTGGATGAGGGCGCTAAGGTGCTGAATGGCTGCTGATAAGGCAGTGTCTGGGCAGCAGGTTGCGTTTGCGCGCTGGCATTGGCAAAACAAACTGCGGTAAAGAAAAGGAGTAAAGGTCTTTTCATATAAAAACAGCGATTTAGAAAGAGGGTTTGGGTAAAACATACATCTCAACATGTCACCGGGGTCAGGACATTAAAACTACAATAATTGTCCTAGAGTTGAGGGACCGTTCATATGATTTATTTGTTAAGCCGGCGGGCGGAAAAAATGCCATTTCTGCATACGGGCATGCATTGGTCGAAGAAGCAACGAATAAGCGACGAAGGCGCATCGAACAGGGAGCGGCACGCAGGAGCCCTGTTTTTCTCTTCTCGCAGACAGTTTGTCAGCTTAATGTCTGCTGGCATATCCTTTGTCAGGGAGAATTAAAAATTTTGACACCCATGCAGAAAGGAGCAATACGTGTTCAGACAGAGAACATTTTCCCCATTATCAAAAAATTCCTCTATTCAGACCATGAGATCTTCATCCGCGAGCTGGTGAGCAATGCGGTTGACGCTACACAGAAGCTAAAAACCCTGGCTAGTGTCGGAGAGTTTAAAGGTGAGCTGGGCACCCCTGAAATTACAGTGAAGCTGGATAAAGAGAAAAAGACGCTGACCATTTCCGATATGGGAGTGGGTATGACCGCCGAAGAAGTAGACAAATACATTAACCAGGTAGCTTTCTCCGGTGCAGAAGAATTCCTGAAAAAATACAAAGGCCAGACAGACGGCGCTAATATCATTGGTCACTTCGGTCTCGGTTTCTATTCTTCCTTCATGGTAAGTAACCAGGTGGAGATCTTCTCTAAGTCACACAAAGAAGATGCACCTGCTGTGCGCTGGGAATGTGATGGCAGCCCTGAATATATGCTGGAAGAAACCACGAAGGAAAGCCGTGGTACTGACATTGTGCTGCATATTAACGAAGAAAGTGAAGAGTTCCTGGATGAGCACCGTATTCAGACCATGCTGGAGAAGTTCTGTAAATTCCTGCCTGTACCTGTAAAATTTGCAGACAAACAGCTGAATAATACCAGTCCCGCATGGACCAAGAAGCCGAGCGACCTGACACCGGAAGATTACCAGAATTTCTACAAAGAATTATATCCATACGCAGAAGCGCCTTTGTTCTGGATCCATCTGAATGTGGATTATCCGTTCAACCTGACAGGTATCCTGTATTTCCCTAAGATCAGCAAGACTTTTGAGGTACAGAAGGATAAGATCAGCCTGTATTCCAACCAGGTATTCGTAACGGATGAAGTAAAGGATATCGTTCCTGAATTCCTGATGTTGCTGCATGGTGTGATAGACAGTCCGGATATTCCGCTGAACGTAAGCCGCAGTTATCTGCAGGGCGATCCGAATGTGAAAAAGATCAGCACTTATATCACCAAGAAAGTAGCTGATAAACTGGATGAGATCTTCCGTAATGATCGTAAGAGCTTTGAAGAGAAATGGGAATCCATCGGCCTGTTTGCAAAATATGGTATGATGACTGATGATAAATTCCAGGAGAAAGGGAACAAATTCCTGATCATGGAAGATATCACAGAGGAAGGCAAGTTCTATACACTGGAAGAATATAAACAGGAAACAAGTGCTTTGCAGACCAATAAAGATGGAAAGCTGGTCGTATTGTATGCAACAAATGCAGTGCAGCAGGATAGCTACATACAGGCGGCAAAGAACAAGGGATATAAGATCGTGAAGCTGGATACTATTGTAGATGCTGCGTTCATCAACAATATGGAGCCAAGATGGGATAGCATGATGTTCACCCGTGTGGATGCTGATATAGCTGATAACCTGGTGGATAAAGACGAAAAATCTGAAAGTGTATTGACATCCGACCAGGAATCAAAACTGAAGGAATTGTTCCAGCATATTCCGCAGCAGCATGTGAAGGTGGAACTGAAAGGTCTGAGCGCAGATGCACAGCCGGTGATTGTAACCCGTCCGGAATTCATGCGTCGTATGAAAGATATGGCGGCAGTAGGCGGAAGCGGTATGAGCTGGTATGCAAACATGCCGGATGAGATCAATATGACCATCAACGCAAACCATCCTATCTATCTGCAGATCCTCGAAGAAAATGATAATGATAAACAGCAGAAGCAGGTACGAAACCTGGCAGATCTTGCGTTATTATCACAGAACCTGCTGACAGGCGCCGATCTTACCGCATTTGTGAATAGAAGTGTTGAGTTGATGAGTGCAGAAAAGAAGAATTAATCTGCTATTGTAAAGCAACAATGTAGTAGGTTTGCAATAAGAAATAACAACCCGGATCCCGTCTCATAGCACATGAGGCGGGATTTTTCATTTATGCCACACATATGAAAAGAAGAACAATTAAGAGATTTATTTATGTGCTACTGCTTGTTTCTTTAGGTAATATAGTAGCCTGCTCCAAAAAGAATGAAGCCGCAACACCCGGCGGTAATGGAACTGATACGATACCCGATCCTCCCAAAGAAGACGTGTTTGACCCTCAGACCCCGGGCATCACCGTAAAGACAATGGACTATAAAGGTGGCAACATCGACGATTATCTGCTGTATGTTCCCGATACTTACAACGAGAAAAAAGCATATAAATGGCCCGTTGTGATCTTCCTGCATGGAGTGGGGGAGATAGGAACCGATATCAACGTGATCAGAAAAGTAGGGCTGCCAAAAGTGGTAACAGGAAAGCAGTTTGTGATGATCGCTCCCCAGTGTACTGCATCCTGGTGGAATACCGATGTCTTACAACAGCTGTATAAGGAAGTGCTGAAGAAGTATCATGTAGACAGTGCGCGTGTTTATTTGACAGGATTAAGTATGGGCGGCTACGGCACCTGGAACTGGGCGCAGGCCAGCCCTCAGAAGTTTGCAGCTATTGTGCCGATCAGCGGTGCAGGTACACCGTCGCAGGCTTGTGTACTGAAAAATATGCAGGTATGGGCCTTTCATAATGCCAATGATCCGACGGTAAGTGTAGCCGGCTCGCGAGACATGGTAAATGCATTGAAGACGTGTGGAAGCAAGCTGGTTAAGTACACAGAAAATGCAACAGGCGGGCATGATGCCTGGACAAAAGCATATGCAGATAGTACGTTATATACCTGGCTGTTACAACAGAAACGGTAGACTGTTATAGCAGGTTAAACAATACGGAAGAAGAGAGAGAATAAGTATTATTACTTAGTGGTGGTCCTGATGTCAATAACTTTTAATTGCAGGTTCATTTTACCGTTCCATTCGTTTTCATCGATGGTAAATACCATATCGAAGGGCTGTTTACTGTTGACAATGTGGAATTTTTCGGACATGTAGAAACCTATGCCCGTTAATGCGTTAGGAGATTTGCCCTGTTTTACGGAGAACTTAATATGTTCATCCTTTACAAGCCTTGAATAACCACTGTCAACTACATTCCTGACGAGGAAAACGGGACGCAGGTTTTCCGGTCCCAGTGGTTCAAATTGCCGCAGGATATTGAAAAAAGCGGGGGTAATATCTTTCAGTTGGATCTCGGTATCGATCAGTATTTCCGGTACCAGCAAATCGGGATCAATGGTAGTGGCCACTACTTCTTCAAATTTCTTTTGGAATGCAGTAACATTTTCAGGTTTTAATGTCATACCTGCCGCATAAAAATGACCGCCATAATTCTCCAGGAGCTCCTTGCATTGGTGAATGGCTTCGTATACATTGAAACCGGTAACGGAGCGTGCAGAACCTGCCACTCTATCGTTACTCAGTGTAAGAATAATGGTAGGGCGATAATAATATTTGTCGATCAGGCGGGAGGCAACGATGCCTACTACGCCTTTATGCCAATCGGGTTTATATAGAACGGTGGATTTTTTATCCTGCAGTGTAAGATCGTTCTGCAATAATTCAACTGCTTCTTTGGTGATGTTGCCGTCTATTTCTTTCCTGTCGAAATTGTCGGCATGCAGCACTTTGGCGATCTCCATTGCTTTTTCCTTATCAGTTTCCACGAAGAGGTTCACTGCTTTTCTTGCATCGTCCATTCTGCCGGCAGCATTGACGCGTGGCGCTATTACAAATACAAGATTGGAGATGGTCAGCTGCTCTTTCAACCCGCTTAATTCTATCAATGCCTGTATACCGGGAAGCGGATCAGCGTTTACTTTCTTTAAGCCATGAAAGGCCAGCACGCGGTTCTCTCCGGTCATCGGTACAATGTCGGCGGCGATACTGGTGGCTACCAGGTCCAGGTATTTATGAACTTTTTCATCTGGCACACCTCTTTTCTGTGCAAAGGCGGAGATCAGTTTATAGCCGATGCCGCAGCCGCTTAACTCTTTATATGGATAAGGGCAATCGTATTGCTTTGGGTTGAGGATGGCCACTGCCGGTGGCAATATAGCGTCGGGCAGGTGGTGATCGCAGATGATAAAATCAATGCCATTGCCGGCTGCCCAGGTGATCTGGTCAATGGCTTTGATGCCGCAGTCCAGTGCAATGACCAGGGTGAATTCATTATCCCTGGCGTATTCGATACCTTGTTTGGAAATGCCGTATCCTTCTTTATAGCGGTGAGGGATATAAAATTCGATGTTATTATATAAAGAATGCAGAAAGTCAAAAACAGTAGCTACAGCAGTGGTACCATCCACGTCATAGTCGCCGAAAACGAGGATCTTTTCATTTCTGAAAAAGGCCTGTTCAATACGGGAGACTGCTTTATCCATGTCTTTCATCAGCCAGGGATCGTGCAGGTCTGTAAGGGTAGGCCGGAAGAACAGGCGTGATTCATCGTAGGTATGCATGCCCCTTTGCACCAGCAATCTGCATAGTAAAGGGTGAATGCGCAAAGACGACTGGAGCAATGCTTCCTGTTTCGGTTGATAAGATCGGACTGTCCAGCGTTTTTGCATTAATGCGTGAGTTAGTATCTAAAGTTGTTCGAATAGTGTTCTGTTCTCGGAAGATAAGTTTTTATTGGTTAAAAAGTACGATCTGTAGTATATCTTACCAATGTTTCCAGGCCGGCCCTGATCTCATTGTCAGGAAAGCTGTGGAGGATGGCCAAAGCATCGTCGCGGTACTCGAACATTTTCTGTTGTGTATATTCGATACCGCCGGATTTTTTAACCAGTTCAATTACTTCGGCGACGCGTTCTTTATCGGTATTGTGATTTTTGACGATATTAATAATACGTCTCCTGATATCTGGTGTGGCATGTTCCAGGGTATAAATAAGGGGAAGGGTCATTTTCTTTTCCCGTATATCAATCCCTGTAGGTTTGCCTATTTTATCGGAGCCATAATCGAAAAGGTCGTCTTTGATCTGGAAGGCCACACCTACTTTTTCGCCGAAGAGACGCATTTTCTCTGTCGTTTCATCGTTGTTGGTAGTGCTCCAGGCGCCAGCAGCGCAGGCAGAGGCGAGGAGAGAAGCTGTTTTCCGGCGGATGATCTCAAAGTAGATATCTTCTTTAATATTAAGCTTGCGGGTCTTTTCTATCTGCAGGAGCTCGCCCTCGCTCATTTCCCTTACGGCTTCTGAAAGGATCTTTAAGGCTTTGAACTCATTGTTGTTTACTGAAAGTAGTAAGCCTTTGGACAGGAGATAGTCTCCTACCAAAACGGCTATCTTGTTTTTCCACAGTGCATTGATGGAAAAGAAGCCCCGTCTTTCATTGGCATCATCCACCACATCGTCGTGGACAAGTGTTGCCGTATGGAGCAATTCTACGAAGGCTGCGGCATGATATGTGCTTTCCTGTATATTATTATTAAAGAGTTTGGCAGATAAAAGCACAAACATGGGTCTGATCTGTTTGCCTTTACGTTTAACGATGTAATGCATGATCCTGTCCAAAAGGGGGACATGGCTTTTTACAGCGTCAGCGAATTTGCTTTCAAAATCCTGTAATTCCTTACTGATCAGGTGTTTAATTTCGTCCATAGGTGCTTTAAAAAGATTGCTAAGCTATGCTTAAAATGTCAAATTTTAACAATTTGGCCCCTAATTTGTATATATGGGTGTAACATAACTTTAACATTACTTTGTTTTAGTTATAACAAATATGCTTATTCGTTATATACCAAGGCAAATTAAGGTATAACATTTGTTTTGCCTAAGCACTAGTAGTTAACTAGTTATCAATGAAAATAATATTGTAACAAAAATTTGAATATTCATTTGAGAATTTTACCTTTGCTGGGTAAAAAAACGGGTTATTAGTAAATTTTTAACAGTTTTTAAATAGAAAACAATTATGGCAAGCAAAAAGTACTTATTACTGGCAGGCGCTATGAGTCTCCTAGCGGCGTCCTCCAGTTTTGCACAAGTTACCCCTGTTTATGATGCCCTGGATTCAAGCAAGGTACCAGCGTCAAGACAGGCCCAACAGAACAACTTTTCCAACCACCAGTATGATTTCCCTGCGAAACCTCGCGACATGTGGGAATTAGGTTTCCATGGTGGTCTTCACCTGATCAATGGTACAATCCCAGCCAGACCAGGTTTTGGTGGTGGTATCTCCCTGAGAAAATCTCTGGGTCATACTATCTCTGTAAGAGCTGAATACACCGGTTCTTTCGATAAAGGTCTGGACTACAGATTAAGGCCAGCGATCACCACTGGTAGCAATGCATGGGCAACTACTGCAGCTGCTAACAACGGTATGATCGTAGCTAACTATAAAACAGCTTCTCACCAGCTGTCTTTTGACCTGATGGCTTCTCTGAGCAACATCCTGTTCTATAAGGCACAGCCTAAGATCAACTGGTATGTATTCGGTGGTTATAGCTTAGGTCTGATCGACGTTGACGTAGATGCGTTGAACGGTAATGCAGCTTACAACTACAGCAACATCAACTTCTCCGCTCCTCGTAAAGACATCAAGGATCAGCTGAAAAACCTGTTAGACGGAGATTACGAGCAGAACGCTCCATCTCAGGGTAACAGAGGTAACATCGGTCGTAAAGACAACAACCAGCTGTGGCGTCATGGCGCTGATTTCGGTACCGGAATCGCGTACAGAATTTCTAAACGTTTCAACATCGGTATCGAAGAGAAATATACTTTATACTTTGATGACTATCTGGACGGTTATTCCTCTCCATATAGCAACCACAAAGACGCTTTCAGCTATACCAGCATCCGTCTGAACTTCAACCTGGGTAACTCCGCTAAACGCGTTGAGCCATTATGGTGGGTAAATCCGCTGAACTATGCTTACAACGAACTGAGCGCTCCTCGTCACATGAAGCTGCCTACTCCGGTACTGCCTGATGCTGATGGTGATGGTGTTACTGACCAGTTTGATCGTGAGCCTAACACACCAGCTGGTGCTCCAGTTGATGTTCACGGTGTAGCTAAAGATACTGATGGTGACGGTGTTCCTGACTTCAAGGATAAACAACTGGTTACTCCAACTTACTGCCAGCCAGTTGACGCTGATGGTGTTGGTAAATGCCCAGATCCTGAGTGCTGCAAAAACATCAAACCAGAAGCTGCTTGTAACACACTGGTTCTGCCTAGCGTAAGCTTCAAAGGTAGCTCTACCAAAGTTGCAACTGACAACGAAGCTATCCTGGCAAGCGTTGCCAGCACACTGAAATCTAACCCATCCTGCAACATCCTGGTTACCGGTCACGCTGGTGCTAAAGGTAAAAAAGGTGGTGTAGACCTGAGCAGCAGAAGAGTAGATGCAGTTATCGACTACCTGGCTGATAAACAAGGTATCGATCGCGGTCGCTTCATCAAACAAAACACTCCTGGTGAGTCTTCAACTGTTGATTTAGCTCCTGCTAACTAATAGTGTCTCACTGAGAAGATATAAGGCCCCGTCTCGCGAACCGAGACGGGGTTTTTTTATAAGCGTATTTTTTGATATTTGTACATCTGCGCAATTCCACCTAACTTTGGTGGCTTTTTTATTAAATACATATTTCGTGAGAAAAGACATTAACAGGGTAAGCCTGGCCGGTTTAGTAGTAGCTTTGGGTATTATCTACGGTGACATTGGAACCTCTCCGTTATACGTTTTCAAGGCAATTGTAGGCAATAACCCTGTAAGCGACCTCCTGGTTATCGGTGGTATATCCTGTATCATCTGGACCCTGACTTTACAAACGACTATCAAATATGTGATCCTGACACTTCGGGCCGATAACAAAGGTGAAGGCGGGATTTTTTCATTATATGCGCTGGTCAGACGGCATGCCAAATGGGCCGTTATCTTCGGGATGATAGGAGGGGCCGCCCTGCTGGCCGATGGGATCATTACCCCGCCCATTACAGTGACCTCCGCCATAGAAGGTCTGCGAACCCTGGAAGTATTTAAGGATCTTAGCCAGTTTACCATTGTAAAGATCGTACTGACTATTATCACCCTTATGTTCGTAGTACAGCAATTTGGTACCGTATCCATCGGTAAGTTGTTTGGCCCTATTATGGTGATCTGGTTTTCGATGCTGGGCATACTCGGGCTGTCACACATCGTCGATGACGTAGCTATTTTTAAGGCATTCAGCCCCCACTATGCCATAGAACTGTTAACTACCTACCCACGCGGGTTTATGATATTAGGAGCGGTGTTCCTGTGTACCACGGGTGCTGAAGCCCTGTATTCCGACCTGGGCCACTGCGGTAAGGGGAATATCCGGGTTTCCTGGACCTTTGTAAAGGCCTGCCTGATCCTGAACTACCTCGGACAGGGCGCCTGGTTACTGACCCAGAAAGGACAGATCATCCCTAAAGACCAGAACCCATTCTTTGCTATCATGCCGGAGTGGTTTGTCATTTTCGGGGTACTGATCGCCACCCTGGCGTCTATTATCGCCAGCCAGGCGCTGATATCAGGTTCTTTCACCCTCATTTCGGAGGCAATGCGACTGAACCTCTGGCCTAAACTGAAGATCAACTATCCTACCGAAGAGCGTGGACAGTTGTATATTCCCGGTATCAATACGATGCTGTTTGTAGGTTGTGTGGCTATTGTGCTGATCTTTAAGGAGTCGACCGCCATGGAAGCGGCCTATGGACTGTCTATTACCATCTGTATGCTGATGACTTCCTGCCTGTTCGCCTTCTATTTATATACGCGAAGGGTCCGGCTCAGCCTGATCCTGATCTACCTGGTCATTTATTTTACCCTGGAATTCTCCTTCCTTTTTGCCAACCTCGTGAAATTCATGCATGGTGGTTATGTGACCGTGATTGTGGCGGGAATACTCTTCCTGATCATGATGGTATGGTTTAAATCCAGGAAGATCAAAAACCGCTATGTGGAGTTTGTAAGGCTGGAAGACCATCTTCCGGTGATCCAGGAGTTAAGTAATGACAGCACCATCCCCAAATATGCCACTCACCTGGTGTACATGAGTAGTGCTGACAATCCGAAGGAGATTGAACATAAGATCATCTATTCTATCCTGAACAAAAAGCCCAAAAGGGCGGACATCTACTGGTTTGTGCATGTAGATGTTGTGGATGAACCTTACCTGAGTGAATATTCCGTACAAACGATCATTCCGAATGAGGTGATCAGGGTCGAATTCAGACTGGGCTTTAAAGTGGAACAGCGTATCAATCTCATGTTCCGTATGGTGGTGGAAGATATGGTGCGTAACAAGGAAGTGAACATTACCAGCCGTTACGAATCCCTGAGCAAGAACAATGTAGTAGGGGACTTCCAGTTCATTGTGATGGAGAAATTCCTTTCACACGATAATGATCTGCCGCTCTACGAGCGCCTGGTGATGCGTATGTATTTCTTCCTCAAAAAGATCAGCTTATCGGAAGAGCGTGGTTTCGGACTGGATTCAAGTTATGTAACGATCGAAAAATATCCTTTGGTCGTGTCTCCTGTCACGAACCTCCAACTGCGAAGGATTATACATTCTTAATAAAAAAGGCCAGCGTGATGAAGCTGGCCTTTTTACTTTTAGTCTATATAGAACCCAAATTTACCCATTCGCTCGTCTCTCATCGCCTCCATAATCTCGGTCTGTGTGTTCATTACATAAGGACCATGCCAGGCCACCGGCTCGTTTAAAGGTTCTCCGTCACAATAGAGGATAATTGCATCACTGCCCGCTGCGATATCGATCGTGTCCCCATCGTTATTAAAGAGTACCAGCGACCTGTCGCCGGCTGTTTTTCCATTTACCGTCACATCGCCCCGCAATACATAGAATAAGACATTCCTGCCGTCTTTAACAGTGATTTCAGCCTTACTGTCCGGCTGCATGGTGATCAGGCAGGCATTGACGCCGGTAAGGGAATTGATAGCGCCTTTATGACCATTCCAGCTACCTCCTGCGATGGCCACCTGCACCTTACCATCGTCAGCAGTTACGACAGGAATATCGTTCTTCTGTAAGCCGGTATATCTGGCGGGATTCATCTTCAGTTTCGCCGGCAGATTGATCCAGAGCTGCAGAAGCTCCAGGTCGCCACCTTCTTCCTTAAAAGACTTCTCCACATACTCATTATGTATCAGTCCTCGTGCAGCCGACATCCACTGTACACCGCCTGCATCAATTTTGCTATGATAACCGTGGGAATCTTTATGTACTACGTGTCCGCTGATGATCCAGGTCACTGTTTCAAAGCCTCTGTGAGGATGAGGGCCAAAGGGCATACCACTGTTAAAAGGAGGTAAGGTCATTGGTCCATGGTGATGTAATAACAGAAATGGATCCGTTGCCTTGCCATCCTGATAAGGCAAGGGACTATAAAAGTAATAATCGCTCTGAGAGCCACTGATCGGATGGTTGTTTACAACCTTGTTTACTGTCTTTTGCATACGCAAATTTACGAAGGAAGGGCAGGGTAGGGAATGGATAGAAGTGAGGAAAGGGTGGATGATTTTAGGGGCACATGAATTACAAAGTTATATACTATAGATACGTGGTTCCAAAATCAACTACGACGTTATTAGTTTTTTCTGGTTCAACGATCAACAAGCTGTAGTAATATTTGCTAAGTAACGGTAACGGAGTTGTATTTATTGGCGCCTTTGAGTATATGGTATGCAGGGCATTTGAGCTAAAGGATTGAAGTGTGTCTTCAAGTTTTTTTCGTTTCCTATATATTTCCAAATAATTTATTGTTGGATCTTGTTCCTGTGCATACGAGTTTATGACTGCGGTTTTTAATTTTTCAAAGTTCTCAGTAAAACCCAATTTTCCTATGTCTTGTCTAGTTATATAGTTGACTTCATTAATATGATCTAATATCTGCGATAGCTGGTCATCCGCAGACCCGGTCGTATTTTGGGATCTTACTACTAAAATGTACTTTCCCACAGGTACTTTATCAAAGATAAAATTGCCCTGAACATCGCATTTGGCGTCTAGTTTTACGCTATCGGACATGGAGTATAAAGTTACTGATGCCCCTGCATCTGGTTTATTTCCGACATAATTATTATACTTCCAGAAGATGTTTCCGCGAACGTTACCAGTTTGAGGTTTACAGGCGAAGAACAGCACGACAATGACAAAAAGTGATACGTATTTCATGATATGTTTGTGAGTTAGTTTAAAGTTTTCAAAAGCTTCTGCTATCTCATTACCTTTTATATGGTGTACATTTTGAGTGTTAACGTAGAATGCTGAGGTATCTGTCGAGAAGACAATTTGAGGTTAATGATAATCAAACATCTAAACCTACGGAAAAAAAGAAAATACTTCTAAATGACTACTACTCAAATTATCTGAATGGCATTTGCGTCAATTTTAATGTATCTTTTATAATAAATAGCTCATTATGCCGGAAGAGAGTAAAAGGGGAAATCCAAGCGACCACCTTGCCAACGAACGTACTTTACTTGCCTGGACAAGAACAAGTATCGGCATTATGGCTTTTGGCTTTGTTGTGGTCAAATTTTCGCTTTTTGTGAAGCAGATATCATTAGTGCTGGGAAAGGAGTATATAGTTCATTCAAGAGGTATTTCTGCGCTTGTAGGAATATTACTGGTGGCGGTTGGAGCAGCCACTACGGTGTTCTCCTACATCCGTTATAAACGTACAGAAAAGCAACTGAAGGAAGGGACTTATAACCATTCGTCTTTGCTCATTACATTATTGACAGCGTTTATATTTCTGGCGAGTGTATTGCTGATTGTTTATCTGATAGAGAGCGCCTGAGTATTGCCAATATTATGAAAATGAGATTGGGCCGCTATGGCCCAATCTCATAATTTATTTACGCTGAAGTGCTCTTTTCAATGTTTTGTAATGGCTCATATTTTAATGCAGTCTTCAGCAATTGGTCGCCGTAATTATATATATCATCAAGACCTGCTATCTCGATTTTTTCTTCATTCTCTTTGTCAAACAAGGAGATGAATTTCTTTTTACCGTTGAGGTGAATTCTGCATAAAGGCTTCCTGTTATTATCATCCAGCAGTATGCCTAAATAGGATTGTGTATCCCTGAAGACAATGCGGCCTGCATTGATCTTCTGTCTCAATAGTGAACGTACAATATGGAAAGCTTCCAACTCTTCCTGCGTCGTAATAATCTTTGCTTCTTCTACAATGTTTTCCTCTAATGCCTCTTCCTTTACTTCCTGTTGCTGTTGACTATTCAATGCTGATTTAAGGCGTTCGTTAATCGTATCGTTGATGAACTGATTATAAGAACGCTTAAGGAATCCTTTAAACTGCTCAAGCACTTTTGCTGTAACCATAGATGGATAAACAATCTTGGCAAAGTACCTTGTGAACTCGTCGGATGGATCGTTTAGCTCTTTGGTAATAATGTTTTTAATCTCGTTGGTATATTTCAGTTCACTTGCAGTTGTAATGATCTTTTCGAGGTCAAAATAGCTTTTATGAAACTCTTTTAATTTTTCCGCCTGATTATCTTTCAGATCGTCAATCCGAAATTCAAAGAAGGGTTTCTCGTCCATTTTATTAGGCTCTACGAGGTCAGTATAGAACCTGAAATGTACACCATTTGTAAGAATGCTGAACCTTGCAGAGGTACAGTGGAAATACCGGAATAACTGGCTGTTATGTGGATTAAGGTCTGCCGACCAGTGTTTACATTCTATGAGAATTGTGGGTTTGCCTTCATTCATGATGGCATAATCTACTTTCTCACCTTTCTTAATTCCAATGTCTGCGATAAATTCCGGAGTTACTTCAAGTGGATTAAACACATCATATCCCAGGCATTGAATAAACGGCATTATGAATGCGTTTTTGGTTGCTTCTTCTGTAAGGATCTGATCTTTTAGCTTGGCCACTCTATCGCCGAGCTGTTTGAGTTGATCTTTGAAATCCATAGGGGGAATTTTTAAAGTTTAATGTTGAGGTTGTATTATCTTCCTAACGACAATAAGTGTTATTTCATTTACGGGGCTTGAGCGTCCTGACGCTCACAATATCCGAATATCCTTTCTGAGAATTGTTAATATCTCGTTAACAAACAAAAAAAGTCCCCCGGGGAACCGGAGGACTTTTCTTTAACACAACTAAAAAACAATCAAACGTCCGAATAGATCAATCGGGTTTTTTCCCATCTAAAAAGGTATTAATCGTATTAATTTCCGCCTGGTTATTCTGCCCGTCGGAAATAGTATAGTTGGAATAGAAGTTCTCTGCTGATCCGGCGCCGTTATCGAGATTGATATTGCGACGGATGTAGGCAGGAACATTTTCTATTTCTGTGTTATTGTCTATGCCTTTTACATTGAAGCTGATGCTGCGCAGTTTCGCTACGCGTTCAGCCTGTTTGCGTTTTTGTTCTTCCAGTTGTTCTTCAAAAGCCTGCAGCTGGATGTCTGAAGGTGCATCCGGCGACTGATCTTCTTCTCTGAACACCATTTTCATCTCCGGAACATCCTGGGAAGCAGGATTGTTATTGCCCGGCTCAATGTAGATGTATGCAGGGCCTGCAGGGTAGCCACCGGCTGCAGGAGTAGGCTGTATAACATTTACACCGGCACCGTATCCTGCCACTGGCTGCGGAACGGTTGCTGAAGGCTCAATATTGAGCGTAAAGCTTTGCCTTTCCGGCTGCTGCGGAGCAGGAGGAGTGAAAGTAGTTGCAGGCTGGGTAACCACAGGTTCTACCAGGCGGGGCGCCATCAGGTCCGCCGGTTCAACGAATAATGTCTGTTGCTGATTATTCATTTTCTTTTCATCACCATCTTGGCCCAGCTGCATTACAATCTTAGGCTGTTCCTGGGAAGGATCCTGTGGAGTCGTTTTTACCTGTTGGATCGGTTTCTGTTCAAAACCAGTAGCAATGATGGTTACGCCCAGTTTGCGATCAAGAGCGGAATCATAACCTACGCCGAGGATCACATCGCAATCCTCACCGGCCTGGCTTTGTACGTATGCCTGTATAGTATCCATTTCATCCAGGGTGTGTTCGAATTCACCTTCTGAAGAGGAAATGTTTATCAGTATCCATTTAGCACCACGGATATCGTTGTCGTTCAGCAGCGGAGATGTCAGTGCATCTTCGATCGCTTTCTGCGCACGGTTTTCACCTTCTGCAGTAGCTGCACCAAGAATAGCCACACCGCCATTGCGCATTACGGTACAAACATCCGCAAAGTCCACGTTGATCTGACCAGTTGAATTGATCACATCGGTGATGCATTTTGCTGCGGTTGCGAGTACGTTATCTGCTTTTTCGAAGGCAGCTTTGAATTTCAGATCGCCGTATTTCTGGCGAAGTTTGTCATTGGAGATGATCAGCAGTGTATCAACATAATCTTTCAATCTGCTGACACCTTCATCTGCCTGGGCCATCCTTTTTTTCCCTTCATAAGAGAAAGGAGTTGTAACAATCCCCACCGTAAGAATACCCAGCTCCTTACATATACGTGCGATGATAGGTGCGCCACCCGTACCGGTACCACCGCCCATACCCGCAGTAATGAAGGCCATCTTGGTATTCACCTCTAAGATCTTTTTGATTTCTTCAAAGGATTCTTCCGTCGCCTGTTCACCGATGCGAGGATTGGCACCCGCACCCAGTCCCTGCGTTAAGTGTGGTCCTAACTGTATCTTGTTAGGCACAGGGCTGTTTGCAATAGCCTGTGCATCGGTATTGCAGATGATAAAATTCACACCCTCAATGCGTTGGTTGAACATATGGTTCACCGCATTGCTCCCACCACCACCAATGCCTATCACCTTGATGATGGAAGATTTTTCTTTGGGAAGATCAAAATGTATCATGACTCTATCTCTTTTATGGGTTAGTTAGTATAATTAATAATGCCCACAATTCTTTCTACGTTATTAATTATCCCTTATTAATTACTTGATTTTTAAATCGTTTGTGGCTGCAACAATTGCGCCATATACCGACAATACCCTGTTAAAGTTTCGCATCTTCTTCTTCCGTGAACATGTCTATGATCTTTGTCTTCATCCTGTCCAGGAATGTTTTCAGCGAAGCATTCCGTTCTTTTACTTTCCTTTCCTGTATCTGCTCAACTGTCGGCTCGTCATCTTCCCAGGAATCATCGTCCAGTGCGGCTTTAGCTGCCTGTTCTTTCGCCAGGTAGCTGGTATTGATCTTTACATAATTCTCTTCCAGTGCCCTGCGGTCATTCTCATAGTCATTGTAACCTTTGAGGATGAGACCTACGCAGGTAGCGTACATCGGCTTGGTCAGTTCATCAATATGACCGCTGGCCAGGTGCTCGTTCGGATAACCGATACGCGCGCTTACACCGGTTGTATATTCAGTTAACTGTATGAGATGTTTCAGCTGAGAACCACCACCGGTCAGGATAATACCGCCATTCAGCATCTTATTGTCCATACCGATCTGTTTCAGATGATACACCACGAAGTCCATGATCTCACTCATACGTGCCTGTATGATGTGGGCCAGGTTCTTTACAGAGATCTCTTTCGGGCTTTGGCCACGCAGACCAGGAATAGTGATGTACGCGTTATTCTTAGCTTCATCAGCCAGCGCATAACCGAACTGCACTTTCATCTGTTCCGCCTGTGTTTTCAGTACACCCAGACCGTTCTTGATATCGTTGGTGATGTTTTCACCACCGTAAGGTATCACGGCTGTGTGCTTCAGAATACCTTCATAAAACACGGCGAGGTCTGTTGTACCGCCACCGATGTCTACGATAGCAACACCTGCTTCGAAGTCCATATCGCACATTACCGCTGCTGCAGACGCCAGTGGCTGCAGTACGAGGTCATGTATCTTCAGACCGGATTTCTCCACGCTACGGTTGATGTTACGGATAGCGTTCTTATCGCCGGTAATGATGTGGAAGTTGGCGCCCACCTTCACACCGGACATACCAATAGGGTAGGTGATGTTCTGCAGGCTGTCCACGATATATTGCTGTGGTATCACGTCAATGATCTGATCACTGGCGGGGATCACAGTTTTATATTGGTCATTGATCAACTGATCGATATCTTTCTGTGAAATTTCGGCGTCGGTATCGCTACGAACAATGTCACCGCGTGTCTGCAGACTTTTGATGTGGTGTCCTGCAATACCAACATATACTTCATTGATCTCGAGATTCGGATTAGAAGCGTAGCAGTTTTCCAGGGCCTGGCGGATAGCCTTGATAGTCTGATCAATATTCAGCACCATTCCGTGCTGAACACCGAAAGACGGGGCTTTACCAAAACCCAGGATTTCCAGTTTCCCGTATTCATTCTTTCTTCCTGCGATGGCAGCAATCTTTGTAGTTCCAATATCGAGACCTACAATGATGGGAGCTTCCTGATTCATGGCGTTCTATTATTTTTTGTTGTGTTGACAGATTTTTTAACCGGCTTATACACTGCTTTCGGCGCTTTTTTATCGGCTGCCGCAACCTTCTGTACCTTCGGCTTTGAAGATGCCGGTTTGGATGTTGTCACCTTTGCTTTTGTTTGCTTGGGTGCCGCCACTTTGGCCTGCGTCTTCATCATTGATGTTGTTTCTGCTTGCGTTACTTCATCGTGGTGTATCAGGAACCTGGCGGCAGAATCACTTCCGGCAGTGCGTGCACTATCTGCAGACGCCAGTTTTCTGGATAATTCCTCACCATTCCTTCTTGTACATACTACCTCATTTTCATAAGCAACGTTAATCCTCGCGTAATTGTTCCAGCCCACTTTATTCAGTCCCTCTTTATAAAACGCCAGCAGTTTGCTGAACTTCTTCTCTACATCTGTTCCATCTCCGAAGGCAATAACATGATCGCCCAGTTTCGGGATGATCTCAAACTCATGCGTCGGTGTGATCACTACCTGTTCTACCTGTGCAGACCAGAAGGGATCTTCCATGATGTAACTACCCAGCGTCATGATACCTGCCGACAGTGAGCTATCTGCCGCTTTGGGTTTTACAGCTTCTGCCGGGTAGTCTGTGAACACCGGTACACGGGCGGTGTAACGGGCAGATACCGGTATCTTGTCTCCTTCCGTATCAAAGTAAAAGCTGTTGCCTGCTGCTGTGAATACACGTGCTACGGGTTCCCGCTGTGTTACTTTTATGTTCAGTTTGCGCTGGTTATCGATGAATATCTCTGCGTTTTTTACCCAGGGATCGTGCGATACGATCTTTTCCAGGTTAGCAGTATTGATATTCTTGATCGGTTTACCGACAGGATTTAAGTCCATGTCTTTTGTGATCAGCGCTTTAATATCTCTTTCTTCTATGAAGAAGTTGGCCTCATCTCCCAGCAGTTTCACAACGATCCCTGTGCATTTCCCATCATTCTTGTCATTGACTGCTGCTACCAGGATGACAACAAAGCCCGCCAGCACGCCTAGCCACATTAAAGTGGTGCCGATTCGTCTTAATACCTTACGGGTTTTGGTTTGCATTGGGTGTTATACTTTTTTTATGCGTCCTTCTTTACTTCTTCATTGTCTATGATGCCTTTTCCATTCAGTATTTCCTGTACAGGCTCCCGGAACTGGTCTATATCTCCTGCACCTGCCGTGATGAATAGTGGAGCGCTGTTCGCTTTTACCCAGGCCAGTACATCTTCTTTTTGTATCACCTGAACAGGCTTGCTGATCTTCTTTGCTATCATCTCACTATGCACCCCCTCAATCGGTAATTCCCTGGCCGGATAGATGGGAAGCAGTAATACTTCGTCTGCCAGCGAGAGGCTTTCTGCAAAGCCATCTGCAAAATCGCGCGTGCGTGTGTACAAGTGTGGCTGAAACAGTACGATGCATTTCCTGTCGGGGAACAATGCACGGGCACTGGAGATCAGTGCACGCAATTCCTCCGGATGGTGTGCATAGTCGTCAATATACACCTGGTAATCGTTCTTCACGAGGTATTCAAACCTGCGTTTGATACCTTTAAAGTCAGCAATAGCTGCCTTTATCTTTTCATCTTCGATGCCCAACAGGTGCGCTACGGCGATGGCAGCTACGGTGTTTTCTATATTGTGGGTACCGCCGACCGGAAGATAGATGTTCGCTAATTTCCAGTCTTTCTGTACCACATCGAACATGTAACCGCCTTCTGTTGGTTGTATATTGGTAGCATGTATATCCGCCTTATTGTCATCCAGGTGATACCATATATGGTGATCGCCCTTCAGCTCATCTGCGCGATGTAAACCACGCTTAGCCACCAGTGTGCCATTGGCTTTGATGTTGCGGGTGTACTGTATAAATGCTTCCTGTACTTCTTCTTCGGTGCCGTAAATATCCAGGTGATCTGCATCGATAGCTGTCAATACAGCCACATCAGGATGCAGTTTCAGGAATGAACGGTCATATTCATCAGCTTCTATTACAGCCACCTGTTTGTTGCTGCTCCAGAAGTTACGGTCATAGTTGGCGCTGATACCTCCGAGGAAAGCGTTACAGCCATAACCGGTATGCCTGAGTATGTGTGCGATCAGGGTAGAGGTAGTGGTTTTCCCATGTGTACCACCTACGGTGATGGCATACAGGTTCCTGGTGATCTCCTGCAATACATCGCTGCGTTTCACCACTTCATATCCCTGCTGGCGGAACCAGATCAGTTCTGAGTGGGAGCCGGGAATAGCGGGAGTATACACTACCAGTTCTGCTTCTTGATCCAGCAGTTGTACATCATCGGTATAATGGATCTGCATGCCTTCTTCGGCCAGCTGGCGGGTAAGCGCCGTCTCGGTACGGTCATAGCCGCTCACATGCACACCCTTCTCATTGAAGAAGCGTGCAATGGCGCTCATGCCAATGCCACCGATGCCGATGAAGTATACACGTTTTATGTTGTTCAGATCCATTTTTTCAATTGTGTATTACTGATTACCCTATTAATCCCATTACTTCTTTTGCTATGACCATATCGGCATTGGTATTACCCAGTTTTCCGATATTTTCTGACAGTTGTTCCAGCAGTGCTTTGTTTTGTACCAGGCTGAATAATGTCGTTCCAAGCTGTGCTGCGGCATCATCATTTTTGATCAGGATGGCAGCCTTTTTATTCACCAGGCTTTGCGCGTTGAAGGTTTGATGATCTTCTGCTGCAAAGGGATATGGTACAAAGATGACTGGCTTCTTCACTACGCACAATTCAGCAATGGCCAGTGCGCCTGCGCGGGATATCACTACGTCTGCCGCTTTGTAGGCAAAGTCCATCAGGTTGATGAATTCAAACACCTTCACATGAGATGCATATGCAGCTGCTGCAGTCTTAGCTGTTTCAAAATATGGCTTACCTGTTTGCCAGATCAGCTGGATATCTTTCTCTACAAAGCCGGACAGCAGCGGATGCAGTGCTTCATTGATGGCTTTAGCCCCCAGGCTGCCGCCAACAGCGAAGACGGTTGTTTTACCGTTCTTCAGGCCGAAGTGCTGCAATGCATCTTCTTTTGTCACGGACGACTGTGTGATATTATTTCTTACAGGATTGCCAGTGAAAATGATCTTATCAGCCGGGAAGAACTTTTCCATGCCCTCATAGCCGGTACAGATCTTCTTAGCCTTTCTTCCCAACATCATGTTGGCTTTTCCTGCGAAGGAGTTTTGTTCCTGTATCAGCGTCGGAATGCCTTTACTCTGGGCTTTCCGCAGGATAGGGAAACTGGCATAACCGCCAACGCCCACCACGGCTTGTGGCTGGAAGCGTTCAATAATGCGGCGTGCCTGTCCCAGGCTTTTGATCACTTTAAAAGGCAGTAACAGGTTTTTCAACATGTTACTACGGTTCAATCCCGCTATTTCGAGTCCTTCGATCTTGTAGCCAGCCTGAGGCACTTTCTCCATTTCCATCTTTCCCTTGGCGCCTACGAAAAGGATCTCCGTTTCCGGGTCTATTTTCTTCAACGCATTGGCAATAGCGATAGCCGGGAAGATATGTCCTCCTGTTCCGCCACCTGCTATGATTATTCTGCGTTGCATTTTGTATCTTTTTTAAGTTGGTTGTTTAAGCTGCCGGCTGCATGCCGTTTTCTTCCATCACTTTAGCGATCCGCTCCTGTTCAATTCTTTTTCCTTCCAGTTCTTCTACGTTGCGCGATACGCTGAGTATAATTCCTATGGCAAGGCTGGTAAAGATCACGGAAGAACCTCCCATACTTACCAGTGGTAGTGTAACCCCTGTTACAGGGAACAGTCCCACATTGACCGCCATATTTGTAAGTGCCTGTATTACAAGCGTGACACTGAGCCCTACTGCGAGAAATGCGCCAAATGCATAAGGACATTTCCTGTATATGCGGATGCTCCGTAAGAGTAGCAACATATAGGCCATCAATATCAAAAAGGCGCCAAAGATACCATACTCCTCGATAATTGTTGCATATATATAGTCACTATATGCGTGAGGAAGAAAATTTCTTTGTGTGCTGTTGCCTGGACCTTTACCCAGTATGCCTCCGCCGGCGATGGCAATATTTGCCTGTTGCACCTGGTAAGGCAGATCGGAGTTGTCTTCTCCCGAGAAATGTTCCAGCCTGTTTATCCAGGTTTGTGTACGCATTTCAAGTCCTGTGAGCTTCGCAATGGCAAACATCAGCAGCACCAGTACCACTACAGCCAGGACCATGGAAGCCAGGAACCTGACAGGTACCCGGCCTATAAAGCACAGTATCATGCAGCTGGCGCCCAGCAGCAATGCTGTAGACATGTTTGCCGGCATGATCAGCATACAGATGATACTTACCGGTATAATGATGGGCAAAAAGCCTTTCCTGAAATCAGTGATCACATGCTGCCGTTTGGACAACTGTCTGCTTACATACATGAATATGGCCAGTTTGGCCACATCCGATGTCTGGAATGTCAGGTTGATAACTGGCAGCCTTATCCAACGGCTGGCGTCGTTGATGTTGTGTCCGAATGCCAGTGTGTAGATCAGTAATGGTATAGAGACAAGAAACCCTATCTGCGCTGCACGTGAGTAAATAGTATAATTCACTCTATGTGCGAAGTAGATGATCAGCAGTCCCATGCCCAGTACACTCAGCTGTTTGAAAAGATAGTACTCCGTATGACCTCCCTGTTCGCGATACGCCAGCGATCCCGTGGCGCTGTAAACAGCGAGCAGGCTTACCAGTGACAGGAAGATCACGATCGTCCATATCACTTTGTCTCCTTTTGTCCTATGAAGTACGTCCATTTCACTCTTTTGGCGCTTGTTGTCTGAGTGTATTACTTTCAGACAACAAGCCGGTTACAGTTCTTTGACTGCCTCCTTGAACTGCTTGCCTCTGTCTTCGTAATTTTTGAAGAGGTCAAAGCTGGCGCAAGCAGGGGAGAGCAATACTACATCTCCTTTCGCGGCATGCTGGAATGCTGCCTGAACAGCATCCTTCATATTGCGTGTATCTACCATTATTGGTGTATCGCTAGATAACGCTTCCTGGATAGGCGCATTGTCTACACCGAGGCAGATAATTGCTTTTACTTTTTCTTTTACCAGGTCACGGATCGCGCTGTAGTCGTTTCCTTTGTCCACACCGCCCATGATCAGCACTACAGGGTGTTCCATGCTTTCCAATGCAAACCACAGCGAGTTTACGTTGGTTGCTTTACTATCATTAATGAAATCCACTCCGCGCACAGTAGCTACATACTCCATGCGGTGCTCCAGGCTCTTGAAAGAAGTAAGACTCTCGCGGATCTTCTCCTTCCTGATGTCCATGGTGCGTCCTGCAATACCCGCTGCCATTGAATTATACAAGTTATGTTTGCCTTTCAGCGCAAGATCATACATTGATACGATCATTGGCTCATCATTCACCTGGATGTTCACCTGTTCGTTTGCCATAAATCCTCCTTGCTTTAATGGTTCCATGATAGTAAAGGGTATTGTTGTTGAATAAATAGTTTGCTTCCTTAAATAATCGCTGATCTCGGGATCATCCATGCAATAGACGAAATAATCTTCCGGACCCTGGTTCATCGCTATGCGGAATTTTGACGCCACATAGTTCTCCATTTTGTAGTCATAACGATCCAGATGGTCTGGTGTTATGTTCAGCAGAACGGCTACGTTGGGCTTGAATTCCTTAATATCGTCCAGCTGAAAACTGCTCACCTCCACGATATAGTAATCCGCCGGCGCTGTGGCTACCTGCCTTGCATAGCTAAGGCCGATATTCCCTACCATGGCTGCTTTCAGTCCTGCTCTTTCAAAGATGTCGAAGGTCAGTGCAGTGGTAGTGCTTTTACCGTTACTACCGGTGATGGCAATGACCTTGCTGTCCTTGCTGAACCGGTAAGCGAATTCTATTTCAGAGATCACAGGCACCTGTTTCTCCCGCACTTTTTTCATCAACTCGCTTTTCTCCGGTATACCAGGGCTTTTGATGATCTCATCAGCGTTCAGGATCACATCCCAGGAGTGCCTGCCTTCTTCAAATGGAACATGGTTGACCGCCAGTTCCTGTTTGTAGATATCCTTTATAGCACCGCCATCAGACACAAATACATCATACCCCCGCTGCTTCCCCAGGAGGGCAGCACCGATGCCGCTTTCGCCGGCTCCGAGTATGACGAGCTTCTTTTGCATGTTTATCTCATTTTCAACGTTGCTATAGACACTGCTGCACAGATGATGGTAATGATCCAGAATCTTGTTGCAATTTTACTTTCATGATATCCCAGCTTCTGATAGTGGTGGTGAAGGGGAGACATCCTGAAAATGCGTCTTCCTTCTCCGTATTTCTTCTTGGTGTATTTGAAGTAGGATACCTGCAGCACAACGCTGAGATTCTCTACCAGGAACACACCACAGAAAATGGGTATCAATAATTCCTTTCTTACGATGATCGCGATGGAAGCGATGATGCCACCCAGTGCAAGGCTACCGGTATCGCCCATGAATACCTGCGCCGGATAAGCATTGTACCAGAGGAAGCCCACACATGCACCCACGAAGGCGGCAATGAAGATGGACAATTCACCCAGGTTAGGGATGTACATAATGTTCAGATACTCCGCAAACTGAATGTTACCCGATACATAGGCAAAGATGCCCAGGCACACGCCAATCACTGCCGAGACTCCCGTGGCCAGCCCATCGAGGCCGTCCGTGAGGTTCGCGCCGTTCGAGACGGCTGTGATGATGACAATGACGATCAGGATATACAGGATGAATGTATATTTCTCCGCACCTTCTCCCATCCAGGAGATCAGTTTGGCGTAGTTGAACTCATGATTTTTTACAAAAGGAATGGTGGTGATCGGCGTCTTTACATCGGCAAAACGGTGACCATCTTTTGTAACCCTTTCTTTGTGGTGCACATCTCTTTCATAGGAAGCAAGTTTTTTACCGCTGATGATCTCGCGGGATATCACTACGTTCTCATTGAAATATAATGTGCTGCCTATGATGATACCCAGACCTATCTGTCCGAGTACTTTAAACTTACCAGCCAGTCCTTCTTTATTTTTCTTGAACACCTTGATGTAGTCATCCAGGAATCCGATCAGTCCCAGCCATACTGTACACAAAAGCATCAGCCATACGTATACGGTCTTGATCTGAGCAAAGAGGAGGGTAGGAATAAGAATGGAAGACAGAATGATGAGACCACCCATGGTAGGGGTACCTTTCTTGGAGTTCTCTCCGGCCAGTCCCAGGTCGCGGATAGTTTCCCCGATCTGTTTGCGCTGCAGGTAACGAACGATGCGCTTACCTAATAACAAAGAAATCGCTAACGACAGCAGCAATGCCATTGTAACACGGAAGGTGATGAATTGAAACATCCCGCTACCGCTGAAGTTTAATGATTTGAGATAGTTAAATAAGTAATATAGCATATAGTTAGTTAGTCTCTGTCTTTGCCTGTATTCGTTACTTACAGGTTTAGTTTCGTTAGTTGTCTCAGCATTGTTGTTATTTCCCCATCAGTTCCAGCATTTCGCGCAATACCTGCTTGTCGTCGAAAGGATGTTTTACTCCCTGGATCTCCTGGTATTTTTCGTGGCCTTTGCCGGCTACCAGGATAATGTCTTCCGGGTTAGCCAGGCTTACAGCTGTTTTAATGGCTTCTTTTCTGTCGGTGATAGACAGTGATTTTTTCTTCTGGTGCACTGGTATACCTGCTTCCATCTGTTGAATGATGGCTACCGGGTCTTCCGAGCGTGGATTGTCGGAAGTCAGGATCACCTTATCACTGTGTTCAGTCGCTACTGCTGCCATAACGGGGCGTTTGGCCGTATCACGGTCGCCGCCGCAGCCTACTACTGTAATCACCTGTTCGTTGCCTTTGCGCAGGTTTTTGATAGTGGCCAGTACGTTCAGCAGTGCGTCTGGTGTATGTGCATAGTCGACAATACCGATGATCTTTTCCTGTGCGGACATGATATAGTCGAATCTGCCCTCAGCGCCTGTCAGGTCGCTCAGTGCCTGTAGTACTTCGTCCTTATTTTGTCCCAGTAGTACGGCTGCGCCGTATACTGCCAGCAGGTTGTATGCATTGAATTCACCTATCAGGCGGAAATGCACCTCTTTTTCATTCACCGTCATGATCAGCCCTGTCAGGTTGTTTTCCAGGATCTTACCCTTGAAATCAGCCACTGTGCGCAGGCTGTATGACTGTTTCTTTGCACGGGTGTTCTGCAGCATTACATTACCCCGTTTATCATCCAGGTTGGTGAGTGCAAAGGCAGTGGGCGGCAGTCCGTCAAAGAAGGCTTTTTTCACCCTGATATATTCGTCGAAGGTCTTGTGGTAATCCAGGTGATCGTGTGTGATGTTGCTGAATATGCCACCGGCGAATTTCAGTCCTGCAATACGTTGCTGGTGTACTGCATGCGAGCTCACTTCCATGAACACATATTCGCAGCCTTCGTCTGCCATTTCTGCCAGCAGGGCATTCAGGTGAATAGCGTCGGGCGTGGTATGTGTAGCCGGAACGATCTTATCGCCGATCTGGTTCTGCACGGTGGACAGTAGTCCGCAATGAAAACGCAGTTTACTGAACAGGCGGAAGAGGAGGGTAGCGATGGTGGTTTTACCATTGGTACCTGTCACGCCTACCAGTTTCAGTTTATGCGAAGGATTATCGTAAAAGTTACCTGCAATGATACCAGCTGCTGTAGCGCTGCTGTTCACCAGTACGTATGTAACTCCGGCCGCCAGGTTTTGCGGCAGTTCCTCACAGATGATAGTTGCGGCGCCTTGTGCAAGAGCTTTATCTATGAACAGGTGGCCATCTGCATGTACGCCTTTTATTGCAATAAAGGCATCTCCCTGGCCAATGGCCCGGGAGTCAATGCTCAGTGAGTTAACAGCAGTATCAGTACTACCGTGTACCTCACGGATGCTCACATTGTATAGTATGTCGCGCAACGTCTTCATTCTCTTAGCTCAGTTCTATTACGATTGTCTGATTTCTTTCTAACCTGGAGCCGCCGGGTATTGACTGGCTTGTCACCTTACCGGCTCCTTTTATCACCACACGCAACCCTGCATTCTCTAACAGGTACAGTGCATCTTTTAAGCCCATCCCCGTTACATTGGGCACTCCACCTTTCACTTGCTGTACCGGCGCGAAGACGATCTTTTTATCATCCACTTTAGCGCTTACCCAGCTGCTGTTATTCACATTCCCCTGCATCGGCAGGTTCAGTTTGTTCAGTATTGTTTTCCATTCGCGCCCCTGTCCGTTCTTAAACGCCAGCAGTGTATCTATTGCCAGACTGGCGCGCATTGGTTTTTGTTTCTCCAGGGCGATCGCGTACAGCTTGTCTGCCACTTCGCGGAACACCGGTCCTGCTACTGCACCTCCGTAGAACTTCGCCGCATTGGCTTTGTTCTTGATCACCACTACGCAGGTGAACTGCGGATCGTTGGCCGGGAAGTACCCTGCAAATGAAGACTGGTAGATCTTATCTTCATACCCCCGTTTGCCATTGGCTACAAGGGCGGTACCGGTTTTGCCGGCAAACTTGTAGTACGGTGACCACAAGGCTTTAGCCGTACCATTGGTCACTACACCTTCCAGCATCTGCTTTACCTGTCTGAGGGTGTTCTGTGAGCAGATACTGTCCAGAATAATTTCCGGATCAAAGTATTCCACCGGTTGACCATATTCCATGATAGCGTTTACCAGGTAAGGCTTCATCATGGTGCCGTTATTAGCCACTGCATTGTATAACATACAGGTCTGTAACGGGCTTATCAACACTTCGTATCCAAAGGCCATCCATGGCAGGGTGGTGGAACTCCATGTTCTTGACTTGGTATTCTTGATCACCGGCTTGCCTTCTCCTACGAGGTCGACACCGGTGGGTTTATCCAGTTTCAGCTTTCGCAGGTGCGCTACAAAGTCGTTCGGTCTTTTTGCGTAACACTGCATCGCCAGTTTTGCCATTCCCACGTTAGAGCTCAGTTCGAAAGCATGTTTGATGCTAACGTTCGTTTGTCCGGGGTGAGGTTCGGAATCAAACACCGTTCTCTTACCAATCTGCCAGCGGCCTTCGTTCAGGTTCACCTGGTTGTTCATGGTAACGTACTGGTCATCCAGGGCGGCGATCACGGTAGCCAGTTTAAAGGTGGAACCAGGTTCGCCCACCTGTAAGGCATAGTTCATGTCCTCCCAGTAGCTGCCATCCGGCTGGCGGCCTAAGTTGGCAATGGCTTTTATCTTACCGGTTTTCACTTCCATCAGGATGCAGGTGCCGTGTTCAGCTTCATTGCTCACCATCATGTTCATGAGCGCTGTTTCTACGATGTCCTGCATATTGACGTCTATGGTGGTGACGATATCCCGTCCGTTCTCAGGTTCGATATCGTATCCTTCCACGGGAACAAATGTTCCACCGGCGATACGGCGCATCAGTCTTTTACCGGTAACGCCTTTTAAATATTTATCGTAGGTCCTTTCGAGACCTACGTTCTGTGCATTTTCCCTGGACAATCCTATTGTACGGTTAGCCAATAGTTTGAAGGGGTTGATGCGTTTATTTTTCGTTTCTGCGATCAGGCCGCCCTTGTTCCTTCCCAGTCTGAACATAGGGAAGTCGCGGACTGCCTGGTACTGGACAAACTGTACATCTCTTTTCAGGAGGAAGTACCTGTCTTTATTTTTGTAGGCATCCAGCAGGATGCGTTTGTATTCAGCTGCCGTATGATCGCCGAACAGGGCAGAAAGGCGAATAGACAATGAGTCAACATTGTCTTTGAATAGCTTTCCTTTGTTTTCCCGCAGGCCATCAGCAGCAAAATCCACCCTCAGGTTGAAGTAAGGGATGGATGTGGAAAGCATTCTGCCTTCTTCTGAATAAATGGTGCCACGGTCGGCATCGAGAGAAACGTAGCGGGTATGCAGGCTGTCTGCCATACTACGCCAGTAGTTGCCCTCTATATTCTGGACCATGAACACTTTTACGAGGATTGCCACACCAAACAGTCCCATGCCTATAAAGCACAGATACACACGCCACAATATGTCTTTCTTTACTTCCACTGTTTGTTATGTATAAAAGGTTATTCCTTTTTCTCCAGTTCAATTTTCTGTGGCGGAGAGTTAAGCGGTTTTAGTCCCAGGGGCTCAACTGCTTTGCCTACTTCGCTCATTTTACTGCGGAACATCAGTTCACTTTTGACATTGAGGTATTCCCATTTGAGTTCCTTTATTTCCTTGCCAAGTTTATTGATGCGCCGGATCTTTTTTTCTGCCAGGTGACTGTTGGCAATATATATCAGTGCGAGTACGGACAGGAACCCGATGAACGGCATATTCTGGGTGATGGCCCTGTAGTTGATACGAAGGCGCCATTCCTTCTTATGTTCATGCTGTTCCGGTTGTTCTTCCGGGGTCTCGTCTAAGGCTGATATGTATGCTTCTTCGTCCTGCAACACTTTTTATTATTTATGCTACTAAGCCAATGTAGCCTGTCGTTAAACAGGTACATTGGCATAGCGGATTCATAATCAATCTTATAATTTTTCGGCAACCCGGAGTTTTGCACTTCGGGACCTCGTATTGCGCTTCAGCTCTTCGGGGCTGGCAGTTACTGGCTTTTTAGTCACTAATCTGAAGAGTTTCGGAGGCGTTTCAAAAGAGAACGTGTCATCCTGTGCTTCAAATTGTCCCATTTTCATAAAGTTTTTCACCAGTCTGTCTTCCAGCGAGTGGAAAGTGATAATGGCGAGTTTCCCGCCTGGTTTCAGCACTTCCGCCGACTGGATCAAAATATCTTTCAGGGCGCCAAGTTCATCGTTGACTGCAATTCGCAGTGCCTGGAACACCTGTGCCAGGTATTTCTGCGGATTACCTTTTACTATCGGCTGAATTACAGATTTGAATTCGCTAATGGTACGCATTGGTCTTGCCTTGCGTTCCTGCACGATGGTCTTTGCAAGGGTGCGGGCGTTTGTTACTTCGCCATACTCCTGAAAGATCAGTTGCAGTTGTTTTTCGGTAGATGATTGCAGAACATCTGCGGCGGTCTGCGTAGTGCGCTTATCCATCCGCATATCCAGGTCGCCGTCGAAGCGGGTACTGAATCCTCTTTCTGCGGTATCGAACTGCCAGGAAGAAACGCCCAGGTCAGCCAGAATACCATCCACCGGGACTGACTTGTATAACTTCAGGAACCGCTGCATATGCCGGAAGTTCTGTTGAACAAAAGTGACCCTGGGGTCATCTATCCGGTTGTTATAAGCATCTTCGTCCTGGTCAAATACGATCAGTCTGCCGTTTTCATTTAGTTGTTCCAGGATTGCCCTGGAATGGCCCCCTCCTCCAAAAGTGGCATCTACATATACACCGTCGGGGCGTATCTGCAGGTTTGTGATCACTTCCTGCAGTAACACGGGCAGATGATATGCTGAACCTTCTTCCATACTCGGTTAAATCGAAATATTATTATCTCCGCCTCCCATTACTTGTTGGGCCAGGTCACTAAATGATCCTGGTGAGAAATTTTCAAAGAACTCCTGGTATTTACCTTTATCCCAGATCTCTATCTTATTGGTTGCCGCCGCCAGCACAATGTCTTTTTCAAGCGAAGCGTACGACATCAGGTTTTTTGGTACTAATAATCTCCCTGCACTATCCAGTTCACATATTGTAGCTCCATTCAGAAAATAGCGGCGGAATTCCCTAACTTTCGGATCGAAGTCGTTTAGCTTGCTGATACGCTCGAAAATTGGCTGCCATTCATTCATGGGATACAAAGACAAGCATTTTTCAAACCCGCGGTTAAGTACAAACTGCTCCCCTGCGCTCTCTGCCAGCTGCTTTTTAAAGCCAGCGGGGAGTAGAAAGCGCCCTTTTGCATCCAGCGTAGCCTCATATTCACCGAGAAAGCCTGTCATACTTGGGGGCGAAAGTCCTTGAAAAACACTTTTCTAACACAAAATAACACTTTTTCCCACTCTCTAACGAAAAAATGAAATATAAATTTTTTCCACAGCAGTTTCGTTGCCTATAATATTGAATTGTGTGAGTTTTATTGTGTAATGTATGTGGATTGATGTGGATAGCGTGTTAATATTGTGTTTATAAGTGTGTATTATTTGTTTATAACGTGGATGTGGCTTTTATGGTTTTTTGCTAAAGGATTCATTTTCAGTGTTATTTTGTTCATCAGAAGTTCGCGCTATACCCTTGTTAAGAGGTCGGTTTCAATAGGATAGCGCTTGGGGGACCTTTGGCCGATAATAGTTTGTTTGTTAATAAGTGCTTCATTTTCATGGTAAAGTGATGCTTGGCATTCCCCTGTCGTCTGCTTATGGATGATTCTCTCCTTTATTATGCTAAGTAACTCATTTTCAATGTGAACCTTCTTTCGTGCACAAGGCCTATGAGACTTTCTGCTTTATCACGCTCAGTAGTTCAGTTTCAGTATGGGATGGCGGTCGGCGCCCCTCTGGCAGTACAAAACTGTCCCATATTTCCTCCCGCGGGCGTTTAAAGCAGGAGTGGACTTAAAACACAATGGACTTGCAATATTTTCAGATAACCCACCACATTTGAGGTTATCGTGGTAAAAAGTGGAGAAAATAGATTGTCGTGGTAAAAAGTGGGGGAATATGATTCGGGTGGTAAAAAGTGGGGTATTTCCGAAAAATCCTGTTGTGAGATGGGAAGCGGCGGGTTTACCGGTTCGGTAAGTCCGGAAGCGATTATTCAGGACAGACAGGACGGGTTGCGGCCCCGGCTTTTGCAAAATTTTAACAGCTTCGATCCCCGCCCTATCTTACATTTACATTTAATTCTTAACTTTGCCCTCTTTATGCGGAAAATAGTTTTATACATCAGTCTTTTTGTGGCAGCAACAGCTTCAGTATCATGTAATACGGAGCTGCGCAGAATTGAAAAAAGCAAGGACTACGAAGCCAAGCTGGCATATGCTGATAAGCTCTATGCCAAAAAGAAGTATACTTCTGCCCAGGCCTTGTACGAGTCTTTGTTCCAGGTCTATAAGGGAACTGATAAGTATGAACCTATCTATTATAATTACTGCTATTGCTCTTATAAAATGAGGGATTATGTACAGGCCGGGTTCTATTTCAAGAACTACCTGGATAACTTCCCGAACAGTCCGAGAGCTACTGAAATGGACTATATGCAGGCTTACTGCTATTATAAGCAGTCTCCCAAAGTGCAGCTGGACCAGACCAATACACAGAAGGCGATTGCAGCCATGCAAACCTTCATCAACAACTATCCCACTTCCGATAAAGTGCCTGAGGCTAACCTCGTGATCGAACTGTGCCGCAGGAAGCTGGAAAAGAAAGAATATAATAACTCGGAGTTATACTATAACTTAGGATATTACAAGGCAGCCGCCATCTCTTTCAAAAGCCTGATGCGCAACTACCCGGACTCTGATAAGAGCGATGAGTATAAGTATATGGCTATCAGGGCTTATTACCAGTATGCAAAGAACAGCATATGGGAAAAGCAAAGGGAACGCTACGACGAGGTACTGTCTGAATACCTGGATTTTGCCGATCACTATCCGAACAGCAAATTGAAGGGAGATGCTGAGAAATATTATACCTTAGCACAAGGCAACATCAAAACGCTTGAAAGCTATAATAATAATACGAAGCCCGAGCGCCTGAAGAAAGAAGCAAAAAAAGCCGAAAAAGCTGCAGATAAAGCTGAAAAGGCTGACAAAACGGAAAAATCAGATAAATCAAAGAAATCTGAGAAAGCCGATACCGAAACTAAAAACAATTAATAAACACAATAATTCCCTGGAGAATGAGCAAAATAAAAAGAGGTCTCACCAGTAGCATCAATCCGATGGTAGAAACTAAAAATACTACCGAGATCAAGAGCAAAACTGGTAACCTGTATGAATCTATTGCAGTGATCGCGAAACGCGCCAACCAGATCAACATATCTGTGAAGGAAGAACTGCACTCCAAGCTGGAAGAATTTGCCAGCCACACAGACAACCTGGAGGAAGTGCATGAGAATAAAGAGCAGATCGAGATCTCCCGTTTCTATGAGAGGATGGCTAATCCGGCTATCCAGGCTACACAGGAATTCCTGGAAGATAAGATCTACTTCCGCAGGAACGACGACGACTTGTATAGTTAAGTAGTTTGACTGAAAAATATCTAACTTCATGGCGGCAGGAACATATTTCTGCCGCCTTTTTGTTTAATAGCCAATAGGTCATGCTTCAAGGAAAAAAAATATTACTGGGTGTATCCGGCAGCATTGCTGCCTATAAGGCCGCTACCCTCGTCAGGTTGCTGGTAAAAGAAGGCGCAGATGTAAAAGTGGTGATGACCCCTTCTGCCTGCGATTTTATTACGCCGCTGACCCTCGCTACCTTATCTAAACATGAAGTGCCGGTGACCATCAGCGATAACCAGAGCTGGAATAACCATGTGATGCTGGGCCGCTGGGCAGATGTTATGCTGATAGCCCCGGCTTCCGCCAATACCCTGTCTAAAATGGCCAACGGAGCCTGTGACAATCTGCTGATGGCTACCTACCTGTCTGCCACCTGCCCCGTCCTCTTTGCACCGGCTATGGATGAAGATATGTGGCATCATCCTGCTACGCGGAACAATATCAGTAAACTGCTCTCTTTCGGTCACCAGCAAATACCGGTAGAAAAAGGCGAACTGGCCAGTGGCCTGTTTGGCGAAGGCCGTATGGCTGAACCTGAAAATATTGTAAAATATCTCGATGCGCATTTCAGCGCCGGGCATACACAGCATAAACCAGAAGTAACACCGGGCGGTGCCGGTCTGACAGGGCAACCTGAGCCCGCAGCACAACCCGGCGCCGGGCAATCTGCACAGCACATTGATCAGCAGGCCTTTGTCTTTGCCGGTCTGCCACTGAAAGGAAAAAAAGCGCTGGTAACTGCTGGTCCTACGCAAGAACCCTTAGACCCTGTACGTTATATCAGTAACCATTCCAGCGGAAAGATGGGAATTGCTATTGCAGATGCACTGGCCGCTGCCGGAGCGGAGGTTACCCTTGTGCTGGGGCCCACAGGCCTCTCGGCTGTCAACCCGGCCATCAATACCATCCGGGTAGTGACTGCGGAAGATATGTTCAACAGCAGCGCTGCGCATTTCACCCAGGCCGACGTGATTGTGATGGCCGCAGCCGTGGCAGATTACCGTCCGAAACACGTGGCAGATATCAAAATGAAGAAAGGAGAAGGAGATGCCCTGACGCTGGAACTGGAAAAAACGAAAGATATCCTGCGCACGCTTGGCGCCACCCGTACCGATAAACAGGTGCTGGTTGGGTTCTCACTGGAGACGAACAACGAAAGGGAGTATGCATTGAAGAAACTCCGTGAGAAACACCTGGACCTTGTTGTAATGAATTCCCTGAATGATAAAGGCGCCGGCTTTAATCATGATACCAATAAGGTAACTTTATTCGACAAGAAAGGCGATGCAAGGGACCTGCCCCTGAAATCCAAACTGGAGGTGGCGCAGGATATAGTAGCTGCTATCGTGGACATTGTTCACCTTAACAGCGCTCCCCTGGTAGTCTAAACACATGCTCTATATAACCAGAATGATCACAATGGCTAATAACGCTCACTTATGGTATGCAAAACACAGAACCTGGTGTTTTGCACTCATCATGTCAATAGCAGGAACTTTGCTGGCGCTGATGCCCGCGCAGGCACAGGAACTCCGTGCAAATGTTACCGTCACTACCGGCAGGCTGGTAAATAACAATACCAGCAGGAAGGTATTTACTACCCTGCAGAATTCTATCAGGGAATTCCTGAATGGCCGCAGGTGGACGGACGAAGCGTATACGCCGGCAGAACGGATAGAGTGCAATTTCCTGGTCAATATCACAGAAGACCTGGGCAACAATACCTTCAAGGCTACCCTGACCATACAGGCCACCCGGCCGGTATATAATGCTGGATACCTGACCAGCCTCCTGAACACACAGGATCAGAATGTGGTGTTCCGTTATGTGGAGTTCCAGCCCCTGGAATTCAGTGATAACCGTGTAGTGGGAAATGACCCGCTGGCATCCAACCTCACAGCTATCCTCGCATACTATACTTACATTATTCTCGGACTGGACGCAGATTCTTTTGCGGCCAGGGGAGGAGACGATTATTATAAAAGAGCGCTGAACATAGTGACCAATGCGCCCGACGGTAAAGACATTTCCGGATGGAAACCTTTTGAAGGTAACCGTAACCGCTACTGGCTGCAGGATAATCTGCTGAATGTGAAATTCGCCCGTTTTCATGATGTGATGTATCAATACCACCGGCAGGGGCTTGATATGATGTATGAGGACATGAATAAGGGTCGTAATGCGGTGATGAATTGCCTGAATATGTTGTATGCCATCTACCAGGATATACCCAATTCTATGCTGATGGCCACGTTCTTTACCGCCAAAGCGGATGAGTTGCAGAAGATCTTTGCAAAATCACCCCCGCAGGAAAAATCCCGTGCGGCACAATTACTTGCCATAATGGACGTCACCAATGCTGCGAAATATCAGCAGATGAAATAGCTTTGCATTCTGAAGAAGGAAAATCATTTATGTATAGAATAATAGCAGTTTGCCTGGTGCTGTTGATAACGGCGTGCGGGGAGGCGGATAAGGTACCGAAAGACGTTCTGCCAAAGGAAAAAATGCGCGACGTGTTACTGGACATGAACCTGGCGGATGTATATAGCAGCACTTCGGATGATGACCAGCCCAACGTGATCGTCAGTGACTCCGTGCGCAAGCAAAGGCTGAAGGTGTATTACCGCCAGGTGCTGGACCTGCATAAACTGACCCCTGAAGCGTTCAGACATAGCTATGCCTATTATGAGTCGCACCCCAACAAGTTCAAAGAAGTATACGATATGATGTTCGCATCTGTCACCAGCGATAAAAACATGCTGGATCTGAACCTGAAACGGCATGAGTATGTTACAAACCGCCGTTCGCTTTTGCCGGTTAATAATAATAGCCTAATTTCAGGTGAACAGGATACATTAATTCCATTTGTTAAGAAAAATAAGAGAGGCATCAATTTCGACCATCTGCCACCAAAGCATGATCCCATGCCCAAACTGGCTAAGCCGGGGAACTGAGGCCATCCTCTTTAAAAACATCACCAAAACATGAACAAAGTTGTAGCTAATGCTGATGAGGCATTGCATGACATCCGTGACGGCGCAACCTTAATGCTGGGCGGATTTGGTTTGTGCGGCATCCCCGAAAACAGTATTGCCGCCTTAGTGCGTAAGGGCATTCAACAGTTAACCTGTATTTCAAATAATGCCGGCGTGGACGATTTTGGCCTCGGATTACTACTGAAAACGCGGCAGATCAAAAAAATGCTTTCGTCTTATGTAGGAGAGAACGCTGAATTTGAACGTCAGCTGCTCTCCGGCGAACTGGAGGTAGAACTGATCCCCCAGGGTACCCTGGCTACCCGCATCCAGATGGCAGGTATGGGCATTCCCGCTTTTTTCACCCCTGCCGGTTATGGTACGGAGATCGCCGCCGGAAAGGAGTCGCGCGAGTTCAATGGTAAGCAATACCTGATGGAGCTGGCCCTGCATGCAGATTTTTCTATCGTTAAAGCCTGGAAAGGAGATACGATGGGTAATCTCGTTTTCCGTAAAACCACCCGCAATTTCAGTACTTCCATGGCTAAAGCAGGCAATATCACGATCGCCGAAGTAGAGCACCTGGTGCAGCCAGGAGAACTTGATCCTGACCAGATCCATGTACCGGGTATTTATGTACACCGTATCTTCCAGGGAAGTAATTATGAAAAACGCATAGAGCGGAAAACCATAAAAATGGGTTGACCCTCACAGCTTAAGCAACCTCAAATCCGAAAATCGTTATGTCTTTAGATAAATACGGCATTGCCAAAAGAATAGCACAGGAACTGCGCGATGGTATGTATGTGAACCTGGGTATCGGTATACCAACCCTGGTGGCCAACTTTATACCGCCAGGCATCTCTATCATGTTACAGTCTGAAAATGGCCTGCTGGGTATGGGGCCTTATCCTGAAGAGCAGGAGATGGACGCAGACCTGATCAACGCAGGTAAAGAAACCGTCACCGTACTGCCAGGAGGCGCTTTTTTCGACTCTGCTGAGAGCTTTGGCATGATCAGGGCAGGAAAGGTGGATCTTACCGTATTGGGCGCAATGGAAGTGTCTGATGCAGGAGATATCGCCAACTGGAAAATACCCGGTAAAATGGTAAAAGGAATGGGTGGTGCGATGGACCTGGTAGCATCCGCGAAAAATATTATCGTGGCCATGATGCATACGAATCCAAAAGGAGAAAGCAAATTACTACCAACGTGTACCTTACCGCTGACAGGGGTATCCTGTGTGAGGAAAGTGGTAACTGAACTGGCAGTGATGGATATTACTCCCGAAGGTTTCCGCTTACTTGAAAGAGCTCCCGGTGTGAGTGTGGAAGAGATCGTTGCGAAGACCGCAGGACGACTGATAGTCAGCGGAGATATACCAGAAATGAAACTGAATTAAATCTGAATCAGGAATTGACATACCACAATAGTACTTCGTGTCAAATGCTCAATTCCTAATTTTTTATTTTTTCATAAGTATTATCCCTCATATTTGCAATACCCTTAACTTGCTATTGTATAATAAAACAAAATCAGCATCTTTGCTGTGTCAATTACTGATAGCAATTACGCAACAGTAATGTATGTGAACAGCATTCGAAATCAGATCCGATAAGAGAAGAAATATTCCCGGAGGGGAGAACCAAAACTTAAATCGTACAATGTCAGGAACATTGTGAAATTTGTCGTGAACGTCAGAGAATCAAGCAATACACTATGAAAGTGAGACCACGTATGTATCTATCCTGAACGGAAAAGAATACTGAATGATTACAGGTACCGAATGGTATATGGTGGAATTTAATTCCTGTCATGTGATTGTTCGAAGTGTCCTATTTATCTTATACTTTTTTTTGAATTATGAAAGAATACTGTGTCACACTTAACGGATAGCAAGCCAGTACAAGGTTTGTATATAATATCGCGTGAATGTTTCCGTATTATCAGCAATTTCCAATACTGGGTTGTCAGTCATTACAGGTGTCCATCTCTGCTTAAGCCGGGAAGAACCCCTGTCCTATGTGAAAAAAGACGGTTATCCGGCATCAGGCCGGGTAACCGCTACCCATTTTTACCCCATTAATTTTCCGTAACTTAACAGTCCAATTAAATGCTAAAGTGTTCGAAGTGCAATCGGGGTCTTTATGTTATAATGGTAAGTTTATTGCGGCGTCCGAACCTATATTAACGGCCGATAACCGTTCCTTCCGTTATGGAGATGGTTGTTTTGAAACCATGCGGGTGTACCAGGGACGGATCTTATTGGCTGACCTGCACTTTGAACGGCTCATGTCCAGCATGAACCTCCTTCATTTTGATGTTCCCCAGCATTTTACAAAATCATATTTTACCAGGCTTGTAACAGACCTCTGCAGCAGGAACGGTCATGACCGGCTCGCCAGGGTAAGAATGACTTTCTTCAGGTCCGACGGAGGCTTATATGACCCTGTCAATAACCTGCCGAATTTTATTATACAGAGCTGGGAACTCGGCCGGCAGACGCTGGAGTTAAATGAGACCGGGCTGAAACTGGATATCTTCCCCGATGTAAGAAAACCAAGCGACAAATACTCCTATATCAAATCGAACAATTGCCTGCCATATGTTATGGCTGCCATGTACGCAAAGCAACACCGCATTAATGAAGCAGTGTTGCTGAACCCCTGTGGCAGAGTGGCAGATACTACCATTGCCAATCTTTTTATTGTGCATGGCCGGCAGATTATCACACCTCCTTTATCGGAAGGAGGGGTATGTGGAGTGATGCGTAAGAACCTGCTGCGTATGGAGCTGCCGTTCACCGTTACTGAGAAACCTATAACAGTGGCTGATCTTGAGACGGCAGATGAAATATTTCTGACTAATGCTGTTACCGGTATCCGCTGGGTAGGCTCCTTCCGCGATAGTAGTTATGGAAATGCCACTGCAGTTATTCTACATGAGCTGATCCACGAAGGATTATAGATAAAAAATATACGATTACCTATTTAGTAATATATACTGAACCTGCATGACAGTGGCATATTTTTAGCGGAACTTTCTTTGTCTTATCTGGTTTATCTTGTACCTGAGATTGTTTATTTGAGAATGCAAAACTAACCACTCTTATGCCTCCGACTATAAACTTATGCTGGTTGCGACGTGACCTACGTCTGCTTGACCACGCAGCTTTATACTACGCATTAAAGTCAACAAATCCTGTTGTCCCTGTCTTTGTGTTTGACACAAACATCCTCAATGATCTTGAAGACAAGCATGACAGACGTGTCACGTTTATTCACGATACATTGAATGACCTGCAGGTAAAGCTTAGTAAACTGGGGAGTACGCTGGATATTTACTACGGTACTCCGCAACAGGCATTTGAATACTGGACTACGCAGTATCATGTGCAGGAAGTGTTCACCAACATTGACTATGAGCCGTATGCAGTAAAGCGGGACGCAGATATTGCGAAGCGGCTGAAGGAAAAGGGTATCGGCTTTCATCAGTATAAAGACCATGTTATCTTTGACCGGGATGAAGTTTTAAAAGATAACGGCGAGCCATACACGATATTTACACCTTATAGTAAAAAATGGAAAACACTACTGAATGAAAATTCTTTACAAGCATATCCTACAGAAAACTACTTCAGAAATTTCTTTAAACAGAAAACCATAAAAGTGCCCAGCCTGCGTGCTATCGGATTCCTTGCCGGCGACAGGGGATTCCCCTCTATGAGAGTAAAGGACAGCGTGATTATGAATTATGATAAAACGCGCGATCTGCCGGGCATTGAAGGTACTACACATATTGGACTACATCTGCGTTTTGGAACGATGAGCATTCGCGAAATAGCGGACCGCGCCAATCGCCTGAACGAGACATTTCTGGGTGAACTGATATGGCGTGATTTCTTTCAGATGATCTTGTGGCATTTTCCACATGTGGTGGAATATTCCTTCCGTCGTGAATATGATAACATACAATGGCGGAATAACGAAAAAGAATTTCAGCAATGGTGCGACGGACAAACCGGTTATCCTATTGTAGATGCAGGTATGCGTGAACTGAATACAACAGGTTTTATGCATAACCGCGTACGTATGATCACGGCGAGCTTTCTTACAAAACACCTGTTGATAGACTGGCGCTGGGGAGAGGCATATTTTGCCAAGAAATTGCTCGATTATGATCTGGCCGCAAACAATGGTAACTGGCAGTGGGCGGCAGGTTGTGGCTGTGATGCAGCGCCTTATTTCAGGGTGTTCAATCCAACGCTGCAAACACAACGTTTTGATCCTTCTTTTGAATACATCAGAAAATGGGTGCCTGAATTTGAGGAACTGACTTATGTAAAGCCGATGGTAGTGCATGAACAGGCGCGCAAAAGAGTACTTGAAGTGTATAAAGCCGCATTAGCTTCTTAGGTCATCGTAATAAAAGAAGCGCGGGTGAGATACAGCCGTTAAGACATAAACAGCCCACAGATATTCATTGTCTGTGGGCTGTTTTTATTTATATACCATCAATGTTTATGCATATACAGACATCAGCCTGTCGACCGCTGCTTTACCCGCTTCGCCGAGACCAAGACTGAAATCATTTACATACAGGTCAATATGCTGGCGCATCACAGTTTCATCCATTTCCTGCGCATGATCTGTTACATAGGATGACAGGGCCGGATAGTGTTTGTAGGAGTATTGCAGGCTGTCGTGTATTAGCTGATCTACCTGTTGTTTGATGTGATCAGGAATATCTTTGCGGATAAAGATGCCGCCTAAAGGAATAGGGCTGCCGGTAGTATTTTCCCAGTATTCACCCAGATCAATAATTTTCACAAGACCTTTCTGCTGATAGGTGAACCTGTTCTCATGGATGATCACACCCGCATCTACTCTGCCGTCCAGTACGGCGTTTTCGATATCAGAGAATATCAGTACTTCTTTCTGTTTAGCTTCGGGAAACGCAATAGAGAAGAGTAAATTAGCTGTGGTGTTTTCCCCGGGGATAGCGATCTTACAATCTTTGATCTTTTCCTGCGGGATATCTTTTTTTGAAATGAGTAGCGGTCCGCAGCCCCTGCCAAGTGCGCTGCCGCTGTTGAGCAGTTCATACTTGTCTTTCACTTTCTGGTATACGCCGAAACTCAGTTTGGTAACGGCCAGTTTGCCCTGCATGGCCCACTTGTTCAGTGTTTCAACATCTTCAAGCTGTGTATTGAAGGTGAGGCCATTTGTATCGATCTTGTTATTCACCATCGCATCAAAAATGAATGTATCATTTGGGCATGGTGAAAATCCTAATGTTAGTTCCATCGTTCAAAATATTTAATCAATGCATCATTCAATTCTTTAATAGCCAGCTGGATCTTCCATTTGCTTTTATCTCTCACCTCCACGTAGTTGGAGATACTGCGCAATTGCAAAAAGGGAATATTTTCCAGCAGGCAGGCATAATGGAAAGCCGCGCCTTCCATACTTTCTACTTCCGGATTGTACTTGTCGACCAACAGCTGACGGGTACGCTCACTACCACTGACGGTATTGATAGTTACACCGGAAGCGGTTGGCAGCGCCGGCAGGTGAGGAACGTCTTTCAGCGGATTGATAAGTTGCCTGTTGGTGAAGGGAGGCTGATCCGGCTGCCATAACTGTATATCAAACAAGTCTTTATACGCCTGATCGTCCTCAACGCCCAGGTCGCCCAATTGTTCTTTATCGATCATCACTACTTTTCCCATTTCCCAGGAATGATCAAAACAACCGGCAATACCGGCCTGAATGGCAAAATCCGGTCGAGATGTGGCAAACTGCCTGCCCAACTGGTAGGCGGTGTGCATCATGCCGATGCCCCCGATCAGGGTGGTTACCTGGCAATTCCGGTAATTATTCCCGGCCAGATGGTCCATAAAAGGCTGGATTTCAAAGGTAGTAGCTGCGGTAACCAATATTTTCATGATGCAAAGGTAGGCGCTTTTGGTTTTTGTGTAACGATCGGTTCTGATCGAATTATTGTATTTTTGCGGAAAATATAGAGTAAATAATGATCTATTTAACGCGTGTGGAGAACTTCAATGCGGCGCATAAGTTGTCCAATCCCGCTTGGAGTAAGGAAAAGAACGAGGAAGTGTTTGGTAAATGTGCTAACGAAAACTGGCACGGTCATAATTACGAATTACACGTCACTGTGAAGGGAACGCCGGATCCGGAAACCGGATTTGTATTTAATGCCAAGACACTCGGCGTACTTATCAAGGATTATATCGTGGAAAAGGTAGACCACAGGAATCTGAATGTGGATGTTGATTTCATGGCCGGTAAATTTACTTCTGCTGAAAATCTCGCTATAGGTATCTGGGACCAGCTGACACCTCACCTGCCTGCCGGAGTGGAGTTACATTGTATTAAGCTGTATGAAACGCCTCGTATCTATGTAGAATACTTTGGCGCCAAATGAGCCACGAGGTATCCCATACCAAGGAAATTCAGGAATTGCCGATTATTAGACTAAGTTAATTATAGTAATGGCTTACAATAAGATAGAAACGTATGATGAAAAGACAACGAATGAGCTGATTCATCATTACAAGAGCAGTATCGAATTATTAGGAGAAGACGTTGAAAGGGAAGGATTACTGAAGACGCCGGAACGTGTGGCCAAGGCAATGCAATTCCTCACTGAAGGTTACCAGATGGATGCGAAGGCTATCCTGGAAGGAGCTAAGTTTACTGAGGCATATAGTGAGATGGTGATCGTAAAGGATATTGAATTGTATTCCCTGTGCGAGCACCATATGTTACCATTCTTCGGGAAGGCGCATATTGCCTATATTCCTAATGGATATATTACGGGTCTGAGCAAACTTGCCCGTGTCGTGGATGTGTTTGCCCGCAGGCTTCAGGTGCAGGAACGGATGACCCACCAGATCCTGGATGCTATCCAGGAAACGCTGCAGCCACTGGGTGTAGGAGTGGTGATAGAAGCGCAGCACCTGTGTATGATGATGCGTGGTGTGCAGAAGCAAAACTCAGTAACAACAACTTCCGCCTTTTCAGGACAGTTTGAAGATGGCAGGACGAGGAATGAGTTTATGCGTTTGATTACGAGATAAGTTAAAAAGGAAATATGTGCCGTCTGGCCCTTGGTCAGGCGGTTTTTTATTGGAGCACAGCTACATCCCCATCAGGGCTGAAATGCCGCACATGGCAATGTCTATTTTGCCACCTCAGTAAATTGTTGATTTTTAATATATTATACCCTTATCTGTGAAGGAGTTCATTTTATTCATTTCACCTCAACACATTCACTGCTATATCATACACCTGCTGACAATACGCACTATCCTCAATTACGGCAGGCAACACCAGTGTATAACTCCAGGTATCCCTTAAGATCAGCACCGATGTATAAGGGTCGATCGCCTCTTCCACATCATCTTCTATCTTCGTCGTGATCTCAACATTATATTCCAGCCTGTGAACTCTTTTGGCGAGGATTACAAAGCAGCCTTCTCCCCGCTCATGCACCGCATATCCGTTTTCCCTGTATTCCTGGTATGCTTTCTTGTCTTTTGCCAATACATACTCATATACCTCATCCTCCACTACCTCCACTTCCTCTGCAATGAGGTGGGCGTCCTGTGCTTTGAGCGCGTCAATAAATGCCGGGAAGAATTCGCTGAATTCTTTATTCGAAATTATGGTGTAATCATTTCCTGTTATCATTGCAGTATGTATTTAATCCCTGTTAAGAATTATCTGTGTTTTACTGAACGGATCGAAATGCTACATGGAGATAAGGCTCATGCAATTTAAAACAACCACGGTATAATACCGCCTTTTTTAGGTGGGATTTTGATATATCATAAAGAGTATGAATATTTGCAATCCAGTTACCAAGATATATGTGGAAATATTAATGCATGTGTCAGGTAGCGTAAACCAAATCAGATGAAACACGCTTACGTTTTTCCAGGACAGGGTTCTCAGTTCCCGGGTATGGGCAAGAATCTGTATGATAGCAATCCTAAAGCAAAAGAGCTTTTCGAGAAAGCCAACGAAATATTGGGCTTCCGTATATCAGACATCATGTTTTCCGGTACTGAGGAAGACCTGAAACAGACTAAAGTGACACAGCCTGCAGTGTTCCTGCACAGTGTGATCGCTTTCCTGTGCGCAGAGCCTGCCGCGAAACCAGACATGGTAGCCGGGCATTCCCTGGGTGAGTTTTCTGCGCTGGTAGCCAATGGTGCACTGACCTTCGAAGATGCATTACGCCTGGTATTCATACGCGCTACGGCAATGCAGAAGGCCTGCGAGCTGCAGCCATCTACAATGGCGGCTGTATTGGCGCTGGATGATGCGAAAGTAGAAGAGATCTGTGCTGCTGTAAGCGCAGAAACAGGTGAGGTAGTGGTACCTGCCAATTTCAATTGCCCTGGTCAGCTGGTAATTTCCGGTTCCATCAAGGGTATTGACGTAGCCTGTGAGAGAATGAAAGCGGCTGGTGCTAAAAGAGCCCTGGTACTGCCTGTAGGTGGTGCATTCCATTCCCCGCTGATGGCGCCTGCCAAAGAAGAACTGAAGGCGGCTATTGAAACAACAACTTTCAGCACACCATCCTGCCCGGTATATCAGAACGTGGTGGCGAAAGCTGTCAGCAGTCCGGCTGAGATCAAACAAAACCTGATCGATCAGCTGACAGGCGCTGTACGCTGGACACAGTCCGTACAGGCTATGGTTGCCGATGGCGCAACTACATTTACAGAAGTCGGCCCTGGCAAAGTATTGCAGGGACTGATCGTGAAGATACAGAAAGATGCCGTGGTGAACGGCATCAGCTAATATGAAGAGAGGCTGCTCAAAGTATGAAGTAGCCTCTCTTTATTTGTATACCTGATGGGATCAGGTCATTAAAAGTCAATGCTGGCATTCCACCACTCCGGGTCAAAATTGGCATTTAGTTTCTTATAGAAGTTGATAGCAGGTTCATTCCATTCCAATACCTGCCAGTTCATGCCTTTCAGCTTCTTTTCCCGTACCTCTTCGAATAATCTTTCAAACAACATATGGCCTATACGCCTCCCTCTGAAGCTTTCGGTCACGACCAGGTCTTCCAGGTATAATCTGCATCCTTTCCAGGTAGAATACCGGATATAATAAAGCGCAAAACCAACAATCGTTTCTTTCCCCTCTGTGGTATGGACAGCCGCAAACGCTTTCCAGACCGGATTCTCACCGAATCCTGCATCCTCAAACTCCTGCAGTGTTACGGTTACTGCCTCAGGGGCTTTTTCATATTCAGCCAACTCCTGTATCAGCTCCATTATTCTCGGACAATCTTCTTTTCGTACGTCCCTAATAGTAATTTTTTCCATGTTCCTTCAGGATTATTTACCTGCACTTGCTGGCAGGTGCCATAATTTTTGGTATTTTGGTGAAGATAGTAACTAAAATTATATCCATGAAGGATATCCTGCTCAGCTATGCAGCTTATAACCTTTGGGCTAACAATAGGATAGCGGATGTATTGAAAAAGTTGCCGGATACACAGCTGGACCAGGAAACAGGTAGCAGCTTCGGAAGTTTACGCAAGACGGCATACCATATGTGGGACGTGGAAAGCTTGTGGTACCAGCGTTTACACCTGGTTGAACAGGCCGTCAGGCCCTCTATCGGTTTTGAAGGCACGTTTGTGGAAGCCTGCGCCCGCTGGCAGCAACAGTCGCAGTTGCTGGCCGACTGGGTAAGACAGGTGCCGCCTGTCAGGCTACAGCACGTGGTGGCTTATTACGATACCCGGAAACAATATTGTAAATCAACCGTTATAGAAATACTGATGCAGGTATTTAATCATGCAACGTTTCATCGCGGTCAGCTGGTAACTATGTTACGGCAGGCCGGTATTACTAAAATTCCCGTTACTGATTACAGCGAGTTCGCAAGAAGCAGAAAATAGTAGCATCTTTGCAGCTGGTCAGCACAAGGCAGACAACAATATTTCAATGAGTGCACAGTCATTTTATGCTAATGTACCGCAACACCTGGTAGCAGTAGATTGTATTATTTTTGGGTTCGAAAACAGTAAACTGAAGTTGCTCATCATGCAGCGGAAAGTAGATCCCATGCAGGGCGAATGGTCTTTGATGGGTGGTTTTCTCCAGAAAGATGAGAGTGTGGACGAAGCTGCCGCGCGGGTATTGAAGCAAACTACGGGACTTGAAAACATTTACATGGAGCAACTGGCCTGCTATGGAGACGTAGGCCGTGACTCTGGCGCCAGGGTAATATCCATGGCGTATTATGCCCTGATCCGTATCAGGGAACATGAACATAATCCCACACAGCAATACAGCGCACATTGGCTGGAACTCCATCAGATCCCTAACCTCATCTTCGACCACCGCCAGATGATAGCTGACGCGCTGAAGAAATTGAGAGATAATGCTCATTTTCACCCTATTGGTTTTGAGCTCCTGCCCGAAAAATTTACCCTTTCCCAGTTACGCAGCCTCTATGAGGAGATTTTCCAGCATGAGCTGGACAAACGTAACTTCCGTAAGAAGATACTGTCCATGAACATATTGGAGAAACTCGATGAAAAGGATAAAACAACCTCCAAGAAAGGAGCGCACCTGTACCGGTTCGATAAACAGAAATATGAAGAATTAAAAAGGAGGGGCCTCGTGTTCGAGATATAGCAGTATCTTGTAGGGGAAAAGAGGCGAAATCACTACACTACATCTGTTTATTATTGTGCATATTCCGTAATAAGAACGTACTCATCTACCTCATGATAGTCATTTCCGGGAGCTTTGTCCGGCAGGGAGCAGCATTTGCCCAGAAAGGAGTTATCTCCCGGCTGCAGTCTACCGCAGCCCTGACTACAGACAGCACCCGGTATGTAGATCTGATGAACCAGCTGGCCAGCCAGTTCCAGCACCGTCAGCTGGATACCTGTTTCCTGTATCTCTGTAAAGCCCGGGAAGTGGCCCAGCGGCTGGGGTATGAAAGAGGAGAGGCGGCTGCCTACCGTGGCCTCGGAAGCTATTATGCCTATCGCGACAACAGCTATCTTTCTTTCCGCTTTTATATTGACGCCCTGAACCTGTATAAGGAATTGGGAGACAGTGCCGGCATCTGCCAGACATGTATGCACCTGGGGGTGTATTACCAGTTCGAAAAGCAGTATGACGAAGCAGGGGAGTACATGAAACGGGCCCTGGACATCAGTAAGGGCCTGAAAAATGACAGTATCCTCATGACGCTGAGGGCCAATTATTATTTTATTTATCTCAGTAACCTCCGGGCCGGCCGAAGCAGTGACTTCGTGGACAGGAAAAGGGCTAACCGGGCATTGGCAATAGCCCGCCAGATGGGGGCCAGGGCAGGCGATGAACGCTTGCTGTTATATACCGGCATGCTGCAGGCCCAGGAGCTGATCTATGGTAAAAGCGACGAGGCAGAAGGAGTGGCCAGGCTTATTGCCCTGGTGGGGGAAGCGCAAAGGAAAGGGTATGTATATCATGCCATGTATGGCTCTTCCCACCTGGCTTCCTATAAAGCCCGCAATCACCTGGCCGACTCGCTGATCTTTCAGCGGCAGATGGTAAGGCTGGCGTTGGAAGGAGGGTTCCGGGAACTGGCTTTGCCGGTGGTGGCAAAACTCTACGCCTGGTACGATAATCACAATAAAAGCGATTCCGCCAGCCTCTATGGCTCCATTATGCTCGATATAATGGAAAAGGAAGAACAAAGTAAAACGCAGGGAGAGCTGGATTACATTGACTATTACATGCAGGAGAAAAAGCTGCGCGCATTGCAGTTACAACATGACTACCAGCAGCAGCTATTAGACAAAAAAGGCATGGAAAGCCGCAGCAGATACGTGGTTATTATCTTTCTGACCGTATTGCTGGTATTGACAGTATTGTTGCTGATAGATGTAAACCGTTCCCACCGGCGCTCCCGGCGGAATGCGGTCCAGCTGAGAGAGAAGAACCGTGAAATCAGCGAAAAGAATGCACTGCTGCGCACCAATGACGATTTTAAAAATAAACTGATCTCCCTCATCGCACATGACTTCCGTGTACCGCTGAATCATATCATAGACATCACCAATCTCCTGAAGGACGAATCGCTGGAGTATGATCAGGCAACATCCCTGTTCCGGAAGCTGGAGACCAAATCTGTGCATACCCTGCATGTTTTTGACAGCATTCTGCGCTGGATCAGGTCACAACTGAGCGGTTTCGTGTATACCCCCGCGGTTTGCCGGCCAGCCGTCATGATCAGGGAGGCATTGGAGATCCTGAAGGATAATTGTACGGAGAAAGCCTTACATATACACCTCGACATTCCGGACCAGCTGCAATTGCTGGCCGACAGGGAAATGCTGCAGTTCGTACACCGGAACCTCTTGCATAACGCTGTGAAGTTCAGTCCGGTACAAGGTGCCCTTCACGTCGCAGCTATGGTGGAGGGCGATATGGTCACTATTTCCTTCAGCGATGAAGGAAGAGGGATAGACCCCGGTATGTTGCAGCACCTGTTCGAATACCGCAACAGGGAAAAGGACAGAGGCAGGACAAACGGAGGCGCAGGACTGGCACTGATCATCTGCAAAGACTTTATGGACAAAATGGGGGGCACTATTCAGGCAATTAATAACCCCGGGAACGGTAGTACGTTCTCTTATACTTTGCCCCTTGCAAAAGATGGCATAATCCAGGAACAGTGAAAAGAACGCGGATATATACTATACTCCTGATGTTTGCCGGTCTGATGGCCGGAAGGGCGTCTTTTGCCCAGGATAATGTGATCCGTCAGTTAAGGACTGACCTCTTACGGCAGCCGGATAGTACCCTCTATACCGATATATTGAACCAGCTGGGTATGCAATTTCACCTGAGTAACACAGACAGTTGCTTCTGGTATGGGGTAAAAGCCCGGGATATAGCTACCCGCCGTGGCGACAAAAGAGGACTGGCCGGCGCCCTGAATAACCTCAGTATTTTCTATGCGCTGAAAGCCAATACCAAACAGGCTATTGAATATGGCTTTAAATCCCTGTTATACTATCGCGAACTGGAAGACCAGCCTAACATCTGCCAGCTACTGATGAATCTCAGTGTATTGCATGACATGGATGGTATGAAGCCGGAATCCAACCAGTACCTCTACCAGGCAATGGAGCTGGGAAAAACACTGGCGCAGGATTCTATTTACAGCCTGGTACTGATCAACTATGCGCTCCGTTTTGAACAGGACAGTACCCGCCGGGATTCTGTGAAATGGGCATTAGGCAGATCAAAGGAGATCATCCGCAAGTACCCCGGCAGCAGAGATATCTACTACATTCAGGCACTGGAAGCCGACGAATGGATGCAGGAGGGGGAAGGTGCCCGCGCAGTACAGAAGATCAACGAACTGGCAGATAAAGCATTGAAAGAAGGTCTGGTAGTGGTGGCGATCGACATGCTGGATCATATTGACACATATAGGCAGAACGGTTATCCTGCCGATGCCATACCCGCTAAGGAGAGGGCTTTCGCCATTGGTAGCCGGTCAGGGTACCTGAATATGATGTTGCCGACCATTGCCAGCCTGTACAGGTATTATGCCAACAGCAATAACGAAGCGAAAAAGGCCTACTATGGCAGGGCGCTGTGGGAACTGGTGAGAAAGCGGCTGGAAATGAAGTCCCGCAATTATATGAACTACCTGGATTATTTCCTGAAAGAGCAGGAGCTGAATGAATGGGAATTAAGCAACAGGGTACAGGAACAGAAGATCAACAAAGCCAATATGAAGCGGAAAAGCCGCCAGCAGCTGATCGGCTTTATGATAGGTGTGCTGCTGCTAATGGGCGGCTTTACTTATGCCCGTTACCGGTCTTATAAGGGATTACGCCGGCAGGAACGCCTGCTGCGGGAAATGAACGACGCTATTTCTGAAAAGAACCAGCAGCTGAATATCCATGACGATTTTAAGAATAAGCTGATCGCCATCCTGGCGAGGGATTTCCGGGAGCCATTGAATGACATTATCCGGGTGTCGGCCATGTTCCGGAATAAGGATATGGACCAGGCATCCATGCAGCTGATCATTGATGAAGCCGTTGTTTCTTCCAGGAAAACACTGGTTATTTTTGAAAATATCCTGCGCTGGATAAAATCCCAGTTGTCAGGTTTTGTATACAATCCTGCCCCCTGCGACCTGTTACTGCTTTTTGAGCAGGCCATGCATTATACGGATCAGCAGCGGATAAGACTGGATATTCCCTCAGGGCTATACCTGGCGGGCGATCAGGAGATGTTGCTGTTCATTAACCGTAGCCTGCTGCATTGTGCAGTAATGCTGTCGGAAGGAGAAGGGCCGATAGTGGTACACGCTATGCAGGAGGAACTGGTACGGGTGGATATCACATTTACCGTTAAAGCATTTACCCCGCAAATGGCAGCTCATTTATTTGAATACAGGAGAGGAGATGATATGTCTGTAACGCTGGTGATCTGTAAGGACTTTATGGATAAAATGGGAGGCCATATCAGTGCAGAGGTACAGGGAGTGCAACTGAGGCTGGGGTATAGTTTGCCTTCTTTCAATTAGGTCAGGAATTAAGCCCTGAGTTGCCTGTTGACCGGCGTTATTCTTATAACGCTTACCGTTGCAACCATGTGGCCCGTCAGTAATTATTCGCAGCAGTGCTCAATTCCTAATTCCTGACCGTTTAATTATTTTGGATCGTATGCCCACTTCACGTAGCTGGCGCCCCAGGTAAATCCACCGCCAAAGGCAGCCAGTACCAGGTTGTCACCTTTCTTCAGTTGCTTTTCGTAATCCCAGAGGCAAAGTGGCAAGGTACCCGCGGTAGTGTTACCATATCGCTGAATGTTCATCATTATTTTTTCTTCCGGCAGGCCCATACGGGAAGCTGTAGCGTCAATGATACGCTTGTTGGCCTGGTGAGGTACCAGCCATGCTACATCATCGGCGGTAAGGTTGTTACGCTTCATGACGTCATGCGCCGCCTCAGCCATATTGGCTACCGCATATTTAAACACCATTTTGCCTTCCTGGTATACATAGTGCTCCCTGTTGGTCACACTCTCAATGCTGGCAGGCTGTGCAGAACCGCCGGCTTTCATGTGCAGGTATTCACGGCCATGACCATCACTTTTCAGAATGCTGTCGATCAGGCCCAGTCCTTCTGTATTAGGTTCCAGTAATACGCCTGCGCCACCGTCGCCGAAAATGATACAGGTAGTACGGTCAGTATAGTCAATGATAGAGCTCATTTTATCAGCCCCGATCACCATTACTTTCTTATAGCGTCCGCTTTCAATGAAGCGTGCACCCGTGTCCAGCGCATACAGGAAACCAGAACAGGCGGCACTGATATCAAAGCCGAAGGCGTTTTTGGCACCTATTTTATCAGTTACGATGTTGGCGGTTGCCGGGAACACCATGTCCGGTGTAACGGTGGCCACGATCAGCAGGTCGATCTCTTCCGGGCTGATCCCTCTTTTACGGCATATTTCCTGTGCTACCGGTACACATAACTCAGAGGTCCCCTTACGCTCTCCCTTCAGTATCCTTCTTTCCTTGATCCCCGTACGGGTGATGATCCATTCGTCTGTTGTATCTACCAGTGTTTCCAGTTCTTTATTAGTGAGCACGTAGTCAGGTACATAACCACCTACCGCTGTAATAGCGGCCGTTATTTTGTTCATATTAATAAAATAGATGTTTTAAACGAGGCGTAAAAATACATAAGAATTTGTAAATGTAAGTATAAGGTTACTTACTGCCCTGTTCTTGCTAAATTTTTACTAGGTTTGCCGAACATTAGAAACATTTATCTTCCTGTATGATTGCTTACCTCAACGGAAAACTGTCCTATAAATCCCCTGCTCTGGTACATATTGATGTTCAAGGGGTTGGATACGAAGTGCAGATCAGTCTCAATACCTATTCCCGCATACAGGGACTGGAAAATTGCAAATTGCTGACGTATCTGCATATAAAGGAGGATGCACATACACTTTATGGCTTTTTTGACCAGGCGGAACGTCATATGTTCCTCCTGCTGATAGGCGTCTCAGGTATAGGCGCCAATACTGCCCGGATGATGCTGTCTTCCCTTCAACCTGAAGATATTCAACGGGCTATCGCGATGGAGAACGAAAAAATGCTTGAAAGTATAAAAGGGATCGGCGCTAAAACGGCAAAACGGGTAATTCTGGAGCTTAAAGACAAAATCAGTAAACAGAAGGATGCCGGTCACCAAATATCTGTAACACCAAACAATACAATTCAGGAAGACGCGTTAAATGCATTAGTCACTTTAGGAATAGCCAGAAATGTGGCAGAACAGGCAATTAATAAAGTGCTAAAAGCTGAACCACTATTGCAAGACCTCGAAGGGCTTATTAAAAAGTCGCTGAAAGGTCTATAAATTATTTATTACCCTGACCTCTATAAAAACCTATTTCTCTTGTCAAGAAAGACATATTATGGTGCTATTGCAGTAATAGGAGTTGTTTCTTTATTTATTTTTGATACTGCGGCAAGGAATCGTTCGGGTTATACTAACAACTATACTAAGAAATACTGGCAACCAAACATCGTCACACCAGCAGCAGCAGATACCGTTAAAAAGGATACGCTGAAGTTTCCGATAAAAGACCGTTACGGTACCAGTATTACAGATCCTGTCAAGAATCAGATAGATTTAAAAGATCCTGCAGGTTTATCCCGTACTGTTGATTATGATCCCGTCACCAGGCAATATACAGTAACAGAAAAGATTGGCGACCACTACTACCGCAATCCAACCTATCTCAGCTTTGATGAATATTATAAACTCCAGTCTGCTAAGAGTGAGGAGGACTACTGGAAAAAAAGGGCCAGTACACTCGGATCGCTGAACCAGAAGGGGGACGGACCCGAATTGTATAAAGGCAGCAAACTGTTTGACAGGATATTCGGTGGTAATAAAGTGGATATCAAGCCCCAGGGTAGCCTTGAACTCACTTTTGGCTATGAAGGCCAGAATATTAAGAACCCCGTGCTCACAGAACAGGCCCGTAAAACGGGAGGTTTCGCTTTTGATATGAATATCAATATGAACCTGACAGGTAAGATAGGGGACAAGCTGAAACTGATCACCAATTTCAATACACAGTCTACTTTCGACTTTGAAAACCAGATCAAACTGGAATATACCGGTTATGACGATGAGATCATCAAGAAGATCGAGGCCGGTAACGTGAGCTTCCCCCTGCGCAGCTCGCTGATATCCGGGGTACAGTCCCTGTTCGGTATCAAGACCCAGCTGCAGTTCGGCCGCCTGACGGTGACATCTGTACTGTCCAACCAGAAATCACAGAAGCAGAATATGCTGATCAAGGGCGGTACCCAGGTGCAGGATTTCACCCTGAAGGCAGATGAATATGAAGACAACCGCCACTTCCTGCTTGGTCAGTTCTTCCGCGATACATTCAACAACGCTGTAGCCAACCTGCCCATCATCCAGTCGCTGGCATATGTGAACAGAATAGAGGTATGGGTGACCAATAAAACAGGCGCTACCACCAATGCAAGGGATATCGTCGGTCTGATGGACCTCGGTGAATACAATCCCTATAACCAGGCATTCCTGATACCAGGTACTGCCAAACTCACTGACAACAGGGCCAATACCCTCTACTCCCAGGTGATTTCCGACCCGATGAGCCGTTATACGGGAACGGTCGTCAACCGCTTGCGAAGTCTCAACCTCGAACCCGTCCAGCAATACGAAAAGACTTTCGCCCGTAAACTGGACTCAACGGAATATACCCTCAACAGGCAGTTAGGCTTCATCTCGCTCAATCAGCAATTGCAGGCGGATGAAGTTTTGGCCGTTGCATACCAGTATACTTATAACGGCCGCGTGTACACAGTGGGTGAATTCTCACAGGATATTCCGCCAGATCAGAACAATAGCGCCAACCAGCGTATCCTGTTCCTGAAATTGCTGAAAGCTACCTCCGCGCGGCCCAACCTGCCCATCTGGGACCTGATGATGAAGAACATCTATTCTACAGGCGCCTACCAGATCAACAGGGCTGACTTTAAACTGGATGTTTACTATAAAGACCCCGGTACAGAGAGCCGTGCACCGAGCGATAAGCGTTACCTGCCCGATGCCCAGGGTATATGGGAAGGAGCTCCGCTCATTACCATCCTGAACCTCGACAGGCTGAATAACCAGAATGACCCGCAGCCGGATGGTGTGTTTGACTACGTGGAAGGGTATACCATCAACTCGCAGACGGGACGTATTATGTTCCCGCAACTGGAGCCCTTCGCGGCGGGTATCAAAAAAGCCTTCGGTGGCAATGCCGCCCTGGAACGCCAGTACCTGTACAAGGTACTGTACGACTCCATTAAGGTGGTGGCGCAGCAATTCCCGCAATTGAACCGTTATGTGCTGAAAGGATCCTATAAATCTGCCAACTCGTCCGAGATCCAGCTGGGTGGTTACAATATCCCACCGGGATCGGTAACCGTAACTGCCGGCGGTCAGCAACTGCGTGAGAATGTAGACTTCATTATTGACTATAACCTGGGCCGTATCAAGATCATCAACGCTGGTATCCTGAACTCGGGTGTGGCCATCAATGTACAGTTTGAAAATAATGCCGCCTTTGGCACCCAGGTGAGGAACTACTTCGGTACCCGCCTGGATTATGTGGTGAACGACAACCTGACCCTGGGATCTACCATCGCCAGGATGAGTGAACGCCCTTATTACCAGAAGGTGAACTACGGCGAAGACCCTATCAAGAATACTGTGGTGGGCTTTGACGTGAACTACAACTCACAGTGGAAAGGGCTGACCCGTTTCCTGAACAAACTGCCTAATTACCAGAGCAATACGCCTTCCAATATCATGTTCACCGGCGAGGTGGCCAAGTTATTCCCAGGCCACAGCAAACTGGTAAACGCGGCAGGTACCGGCCAGGGACAGGTCTTCATCGATGATTTCGAAGGGTCCCAGAGTGGTTATGACCTGAAGTTCCCGGCAACTGCCTGGGCACTGGCTTCTACGCCAAAAGACGCAGTTGACAGCGCGGGGCACGCACTGTTCCCGAATGCAGACAAGCCGAATGATCTTGCCTATGGTCATGACAGGGCAAGGCTGGCATGGTATATTATTGAGCCTACTCTGCAGATCCCCAAATCGCCGGCATTGCCCGAGGGTATCAGTACTGAAGATCAATCCGACCCGCGGGTGCGCCTGGTATATCAGAAAGAGGTATTTGCCAACCGTTCCACCGACTTTGGTCAGAGCCAGTTAAGCACGCTTGACCTGGCCTATTATCCAACGGAAAGAGGTCCGTACAACTTCATTACCAACAGGGATAGTGTTGATGCCAATGGTCACCTGAAACATCCTGAAAAGGCATGGGGTGGTATCATGCGCGCTATCGACAACAGTGACTTCCAGACACAGAACGTTGAGTTTATCGAATTCTGGATCCAGGATCCTTTCATTAAGAATCCGAACAGCAACGGTGGTCAATTGTACTTCAACCTCGGTAACGTATCTGAAGATATCCTGAAAGATTCCCGTAAGTTCTTCGAGAACGGATTACCTAACCCGACCACAGACCTGAATAAAACAGATTCTTCCATCTGGGGCCGTATTCCGAAATTCCAGCAGCAGATCACCCAGGCGTTTGACAATGACCCGGATATCCGCCGTTACCAGGATGTGGGGTACGATGGTTTGCAGAGTACCGATGAGGCTACGTTCCATAAAACATATCTTGATGAGCTGGCGAGAAATTTCGGACCAGGTTCCAAGATTTATAATGACGCGAAAGGGGATCCATCCAACGATGACTACAGGCACTACAGGAGCTATGACCGTGCCGATATCCTGCAACGTTACAAGCGATACAGCAATCCGGAAGGTAACTCCCCGGTTTCACAGAATACGACCTATTCCTCCGCAGCTACCAATATTCCGGAATCGGAAGACCTGAACAGGGATAATACGCTGAATGAAACAGAGGAATACTTCCAGTACCGTGTGAACCTGCGTCCTAACATGGCGGTGGGTACCAACTATATCGTGGATAAGATAGCGGCGGAAGTAACACTGGCCAATGGTAATAAGACAATCGAAAACTGGTACCAGTTCAAGGTGCCGATCAGCAGTTTCGGCGCAAAAATAGGCAGCATTCCCGACTTCAAATCCATCCGTTTCATGCGTATGTTCCTGACGGGATTCACGGATTCTGTAGTTGTACGTTTCGCCAAACTGCAGCTGGTACGTAACCAATGGCGGCAGTATGACTATAAATTGCAACCGGGCGATCCTGTTCCGAACGATGGAACAACTACTTTCAATACTTCCGCTGTAAATATCGAAGAAAACTCCTCCCGCAAGCCTATTCCTTATACGCTGCCTCCGGGAGTGGTGCGTCAGAATACCGTGAGCACCAACAGTACCGTGTTGCAGCTGAACGAACAGGCCATGTCTATCCAGGTGTGCAAACTGGAAGATGGAGATACCCGCGGGGTGTCAAAGAACCTGAATATGGACCTGCGTCAGTACAAACATATCCAGATGTACCTGCACGCAGAAGCTTCCAACGATCCCAACGGTCTGAAAGATGGTGACCTGCGCGCCATCATCCGTATGGGTAGCGATTTTGTGGAAAACTACTACGAATACCAGATACCACTGAAAGTTACCAGCTGGGGAGGCTCTCATACAGCTTATGATATCTGGCCGGAAGTAAACGATATGGACCTGCTGATGAGTAAACTGACCCAGTTGAAACAACAGCGTAACCAGTGTAGCACCTGCTCTCCTTTAACTCCATATACCATTCAGGATGAAAAAGGCAACTACATGAGCGTGATGGGTAATCCGAACCTGGGTGATGTAAGAAGCATCATGCTGGGTGTGACCAACCCTAAGGATGATGGTCTGCCCAAATGCGGTGAAGTATGGTTCAATGAATTGCGCCTGTCCGGTCTCGATGAAAAAGGCGGTTATGCAGGTATGGGCCGTGTAGATATGCAACTGGCAGACCTGGGTACCGTTAGCGTGTCGGGTAACATGCACACTACAGGTTTTGGTAACCTTGACCAGCGTGTGAATGAACGTTTCCGCGACAACTACCTCCAATATGATGCGGCTGCCAACCTGGACCTGGGCAAACTGCTGCCGAAGAGAGCCAGCCTGTCCATTCCCGTCTATGCCGGATATTCGAGGGCGGTGAGCAGACCGGAATACGATCCGTACGACCTGGATATCAAACTGAAGGATAAGTTAAGAATGGCCCGCAGTGATTATGAACGCGATTCCATCCGTAAGGCTGCAGAAGACTTTACCGCTATCAAGAGCCTCAACTTCACCAACGTGCGTCGTATGAACCTGAACAGGAAGAAGAACCACCTCTGGGATATTGAGAACTTCGACATCAGTTATTCCTTTACACAAACCACCAGCCATAGCCCGATCATTCAGAGCGATGAACTGACAAAACACCGTGGTGGCCTGGGGTACACCTTCACCGGTCAGAGTAAGTTCATTACGCCGTTCAAGAAATTGTTCAAGACGAAAACACCATGGCTGGACCTGGTTCGCGACTTTAACTTTAACTATATACCATCACTCATCAGTTTCAGGGTAGACATCACCCGCCAGTTCGGAGCCACACGTATCCGCAACGTTGGAGGGGACGATACTTATAAATTGCCTGAGACCTATAACAAGTACTTCACTTTCGACAGGTATTATGGTCTGAAGTGGGATCTGTCGAAGAGCCTCAGCATCGACTTCAATGCGGTGAACAACGCCCGTATTGATGAACCGAGAGGCCGCCTGGATAGCAAGGAAAAGAAAGACAGCGTATGGAACAATTTCTTCAAACTGGGCAGAACCACGAATTACTATCATACCGCTAACATCACTTATACACTGCCAACAGCCAAGATACCTTTACTGAGCTGGACGAACGTATCGCTGGGCTATTCCACTGATTACCGCTGGACGGGCGCTTCCCTGCTGGCAAAGTACCTGGGTAACGCTATTGAGAATTCTAACCAGAAGACGATGATAGCGGAATTCAAGTTCTCAGAGCTCTATAGTAAATCTGCCTTCCTGCGGGCCATAACGGGTACGCAACAGAAGAAGAAGCCGCAACCAAACAATAACAACAGGCCGGGCATGGCTGGCAATCAGAATAAGCAGCAGCCAGCGAAAAAGGATAATACACCAGAAATATCGCCTATCCTGAAAGCAGTTATGAAACCATTACTGTCACTGAAACGTATCAGTGTAGATTATTCTGAGAATGGCGGTACCCGCTTACCGGGTTATATAGACAGTACCAAGCTGCTCGGTATGAACTGGGCCAGCTGGGCGCCGGGTGTGCCGTTCGTGTTTGGTAAACAACCCGATAAGGCATGGCTGGACAATTTTGCCAAGAAAGGCCTTATCACACCCGATACTACTTTCAACATCCAGTTCCAGCAGCAATTCACACAGCGCTGGCAGATACAGGCACAGCTGGAACCAGTAAATGACCTCCGGATCGATCTGAGTATGACCAAGTCATTTACCAAGACGCATACGGAATTGTTCAAGAACCTGTCTGATTCCGGCTTCCAGCATTTGAGCCCTTACGATGCGGGTGGATTTGAGATCACCTACATGGCCATCAAAACCATGTTTGGAGGTATTGATGCCGAATCCGGCACCACCAAAACCTTCAAGGATTTTGAGCGTTATCGTCAGGCCATCTCCAATCGCCTTGGTGCATTGAACCCTTATAACAGCGATCCCGGTGTGCCTACCAACAACCCGAAAGATCCGACCTACCGCTATGGTTATGGCCGTTACGCACAGGATGTACTGGTACCGGCATTCCTGGCTGCGTATACAGGCAAGGACCCTGAGAAGATCGGCCTGCTGAAGAACGCTGGTTTATCGAATGTGCGCAGCAATCCTTTCAGCAATTATGTACCACGTCCAAACTGGCGTGTGGCTTACAACGGATTAACCAAACTGGAACCATTCAAGTCGCTCTTTACCAACGTATCGCTCACACATGCGTACGTGGGTACCCTGGCCATGAGCTCATACAACTCCGCATTGTTGTATGAAGATCCACGTCTGGCCGGTTATCCTGGATTCGTGGATACTGTTTCCGGCAACTATATTCCGTACTTCCTGATACCAAACATCACCATGACCGAGCAGTTCGCACCATTGCTGGGTATTGATGTGACCTTCACCAACAGCCTGAACCTGCGGGTGGAATTCAAGAAGAACCGTTCACTCAGTCTTAGCCTGATCGATTACCAGCTGACAGAGCTGCGTTCTACAGAACTCACCCTGGGAGGTAGTTACCGTCTGCGTAACGTGAAGTTCGCATTCCTTGGACAACCACAGGATGGCAAGAAGGTGCAAAATGATATGAACTTCAGGCTGGATATGAGCTTCCGTGACGACAAGACGGTGAACAACAGGCTGGATGCTGACCTGGTGATACCGACAAGCGGACAGAAAGTGATCGGTATATCGCCGTCTATTGACTACGTGTTGAACAACCGCCTGAACCTGCGTTTCTTCTATGACCGCAGGCAGACCATACCGGTTATTTCAACTGCTTATCCGATCACCAGTACCAGAGGTGGTTTAACACTGAGATTTATGCTGGCGCAATAACAGCATTTTCAATATCTTTTTTCGCAGAGGGGTGTCTCGAACAGGGGCACCCCTCTCTGTTTGTACACCTTCTACGCCGGGCAGTTGACGATATCCGTCGATGTAATAATAGCAGGATTACTTTCACCATTTTAGCCATGTTCACAGGACGCCAAAACGGGGAGATGGAATACTGGCATCATATAAAGAAAGTAGATGATATTTAAAGGACAACCCGGTCATTATCATTCCCGAGCGTTTTGACTGGTTTGATTGCCGCTTTGATTGTCTTATCCTGGTATAGGTTTACACTTTTGGTGAGATAATCCGTTTGAATTTTACAATATTAAAAGATAATCCTAAAAAGGTTGTTTTCTTTAGATTTTAGTCCTGGATCAGGTTGACAGTATCTGCTGTTAATCCTGATTTTGGACCATCTTTTTTCTTGGTTCGCCATCTCCTTACTAATTCCCCTTGTTTTGTATGTGCCTGATTCGGAGTCAGATAGTCGCAGCTTGTATGAGGCCTTTGTTCATTGTAGATGCGGATAGTCTCTGCTACTATAGCAGCCGCGGCTTCATAGTTTTTAAATAACCGGTCCAGGCCAAATTCTAACTTTAATATTCCATTTACTCGCTCAGCAATGGCATTTTCATACGGGTTGCCCTTCTCGGCCATACTAATGCCGACGTGACTATCATTAAGTAATTCTATGTAGTTTTTACTACAATATTGTGACCCTCTGTCAGAGTGGTGAATCAGGCTATATTTGATGGGATTCTTTATATCCGATAAAGCCATTTTTAAGGCCTCAATAGGCCCTTCGGCCTCCAGTGATGGATGTAAGCAATAACCGACGATTTTTCTTGAATAAGCATCAGTTATCAGGCTCAAATAACAGAACCGGGAGCCTACCAAAGGAAGGTAAGTAATATCACTAACCCACACCTGGTTAGCCTGACTAAGCTTCAGCTCTTTAATCAGATTAGGATATTTTTTGAAGGGATGATTAGAATCGGTAGTCCGTATTTTCTTACGTTTTCTTTTACGGACAAGCATTCCATTTTCAGCCAACAGATTGAAAAATCGATCCCTGCCTAATTTAATTTTATGATGTTGAAGAGTTTGTGAAAGCATTCTATGAAGTTTTCTGGCGCCCAGTCGCTTTTGTGAAGCTCTGATTTGCTCCGCTTTGTCAAGAACGATGGCCATTTCCAGGCCAAATTGATGATCGCTGTTTTTCCGCTTATAAAAAGCTTGTCTGCTTTTACCAAACAGTCCGCAAACATTACCCAAATCCTTGTCCGGATAATGTTCTTTTACTCTGCAGACGGCTTGGTACCAGGCTTTTTTTGGATCTCAATATTAAATTGTTCTTCAGCAACTTCGATCATTGTCTGAAAAGCAAATGCCTTTAAATTGGCATGTTCCAGCTTTTTACGGAGTTCTTCATTTTGCTTTCTTAAAGCATCAAACTCCTTTTTTTCCTGTTCTGTCATGGCCGTAGATATTATGGGTTTTTCCAAAGTCGTTTGCCTAAGTTCGGAAGAAAAAAGAGAGTACCAATAAGCTATTTGTGGTTTAGTGATCTTATAACGAGCTGCGACCTGGCTCATGCTTTGGTCTCCGGCCATGTAATCGGCTACGACTTTGTTCATGAACGACTGCTCATATTGGAACTGTGGTCCCAGGCGTCCCTTGCGTCCACCTTTGTTCTGATTGTTTGAATTTTGCATGTTTTACACTTTTTAAGGTGTAAACCTATTTCAGGACCTGACAGATACCGCTTATATACCGCTAATGCTACGTTAATCTTACGTTCATGAACGTAAGATTAACGTAGCATTAGCGGTATATAAGCGGTATCAAAGCGGTATCAGGACGGCAAAAAAGTAACATTTTTCAGGATTGGCTTTACAGGTAATTTTGATTTCAGGTTTCGCTTTACATATATGCAAGTATATTAATGCGCTCCTTGTGCTGAAATTTTGCAGTTTACCAGGCCAGGGCACGAAGCATCATCCACGGCATCAAAACGGTATTCGTGCATAGCTCAAATAGCAATATCCGGCTCAGGCGACCATCGGTAATAATCCGGGAGCTTGGTTTTATTGCTTACCAGGATCTCCCCGCAACATGACATAAATCATTTGAAATTGGACAAGTCTTGACCTATTTTTGCATCAATGAGATATATATTCGTCATATCCGTATTCCTGGGACTGCTGTTGCAAAACTTCAGCCAGGCTGTGATTATGGTGAAGTATAAGATCGATCAGGCATATATAGCCCGTGTATTGTGCGAAAACAGGGACAAACCTGACATGCACTGTAACGGTAAATGTTACCTCAGAAAAAAGCTGCAACAGGATGAACAGCAGCAGCAAAATGGTACCACAGGCAAAGAAAAGTATGAAGTATCTTTTATAGATGCTCCGCAGGAGTTTGACTTCGCGCCGCTTGCACCTTCCTCAAAGCTCATCGTTTATTATCAGGATCCTGAACTGCATACTCCTTTATTCTCTTTCTTTCACCCGCCCCAGGCTTAAGTACAGCCAACAATATAATTACAGCACATTTATTGTGATGCATTCATATGAGCGAAGACGCAGCTTATTGTTGTGATCAGTCTCATTGATCTTCATTCCATCTATTTACTTATTGACCACTATTGTCCGTGATGGCAATTGTACCGGCAGCGATATTACACCGCCTGTCATGCAGTTGTACGCCCTGGTGTGGCCTTGAACTATCGAACCAATGAAATATTTATTACTGATAATAACAGGAGTATTGTTTTTTGTACAGTCACGTGCGCAGATGCAGGGCCGCGTGATTGACGCGCAGACAGGAGAAGTATTGCCTGGTGTAAGCGTGCAGCTGTTACACACAGACAAAGGTTGTCAGACAGACGCAGCCGGCCGTTTTGTGATGCATGGCAATAAAGCAGAAGATTCCATCAAAGTGTCTTTTGTGGGCTATAAGTCACAAAAGCTGGCAGTTAAGACACAGGAAGCCTTCATTGTTTCGCTGATGCCAGACATCGCCAGCCTGAATGAAATAATAGTGACTACCAGCAGGGACAAACAATCCCGTACAGATGCACCCGTAGCCATCAGCACCATTTCAACACAGGAGATGAGGGATACCAAAGCAACTTCCCTCGAGCAATTGCTGAACAAGGTCAGTGGTGTGTATATGGTCGACCTGGGAAATGAACAGCATACTATGGCTATCAGGCAACCCATCGGTTATAAGAGCCTTTTTCTGTACCTGGAAGATGGTATACCTATTCGTACCATTGGCGACTTTAATCACAATGCACTGATCGAGATCAATATGGCGGCATTGCGCAATATTGAAGTAGTGAGAGGCCCTGCCTCTTCCTTATATGGCAGTGAAGCGGTGGGTGGTGCAGTGAATTTTATCACTGCAGGGCCATCACTGAAACCCACTGCCAGGATACAGGCAGAGATCAGCGACAGGGGATATAAACGCACTGATTTCAGCGCATCCAGCACATTCAATAAAGTGGGTATCACCTTCGGCGGCTATTATGCAGATCAGCGCAATGGTTATATGGACCACAGCGATTTTCATAAACTGGCTTTTACATTCCGGGTAGATTACCAGCTCAATGAACGGACGAAATGGATCAATGCTGCTACATTGACCGACTATTATACCGACCAGGTAGGAGGATTGGACAGCGCTCATTTCTATGGCAAAGATTACCGCAATTTCCAGACCTTCTCTTATCGTAAGGTAAATGCATTCCGCTACAGAAGCACATTGGAACATAGCTGGAGCTCAACAGACAGGACTACGGTAACTGCATTCTTCCGTAACAACAGCATAGGACAGAATCCATTTTATGCTATTAAGAACAACATGCAGAATCCGCTGAAAGCTACCGGCGAGATCAATGACGACAGCTTTAACAGTTATGGATTGATCATACAACATAAGAAGCAATTTCCCTGGCAGCATGCATCTTTAATTGCAGGCGTAAGCGCAGACTATAGTCCTGCAGCGTATTACTCAGAATTTATAGATATTACCCGCGATGCTGCAGGTTATTATACAGGTTATACTAAAAGAGATTCTTTACTGACAGATTACAACGTAGGCCTGCTGAATACGGCCGCCTATGCGCAGTTCGATATGGAATTATTGCGTGGGGTAAAACTGGTAGCTGCGCTCCGTTACGACAGGATGGACTATGATTTTGATAACCACCTTACGCCTTCTGCATTCACAGGCGCTCCCGATGAACGGAACAACTTTAATGCACTGACACCAAAAGTAGGCCTGACATACGATTTTGGAAAGAACCGTGGCATGTATGCCAACTACAGCGTAGGTTTTGCACCGCCTAATATCTCTGAATTGTACAGAGGGGTGAAAGTACCCGTGCTGGAACCTGCTACATATCGCAATTATGAAGCAGGCGGCTGGTTTGGTTTTGCGAATGATAAGGGCTATGTGGATGTAGGTGTATACAATATGCAGGGTACAAATGAGATCATCAGTGTGAAACTCGATGATGGTTCTTATGAGAACCGTAACACTGGTCGTACCACACACAGAGGCATAGAATGGAATGTGCGTTATACGCCCATCCGTTCATTATGGATCCGTTGCAGCGGTCAATATGCAGAACACTTTTTCAACGATTATGTGGAAAAAGGTGTAAGCTATGATCATAACCAGATGAGTGGTGCACCAAAAGTCATCACCAATACGGAGATCACCTGGAAACCTGCTTTCCTGCGTGGCTTCCGCCTGGGAGGAGAGTGGCAACATGTAAGCCGTTACTATATGGATCCGCAGAATACACGCTACTACGGCGGTTATGACCTGCTGAACTTCCGTACAGGTTACAACTGGAAGCAATTCGAATGCTGGCTGAACTGTCGTAATGCGGCAGATGTGATATATGCTACAACAGCGGAGAAAACGGCTTACAGTACTACTTACAGACCAGGCCCGAAGCGTACATTCAACATAGGTGTTGCTTATACATTTAATGGTAAAAACTAATTTTCGATGGCGATCAGACAATGGATGATATTACTGGCAGTTTGCACAGTAGCATGTAACAGCAGGAAGGAAAAAATGCAGGTGCTGTCTCAGCCGGCGCAGGACGCTTCCTGTCCGTACCTGACCACTACTACAGATGGTAAAACGGTGATCAGCTGGGTGGAAGCAGCTCCGGGCGCTGATACAGGTACCTTGTATTATGCGGTATCTGCTGATAAAGGCAATACATTTTCCATACCGCAACGGGTGCCTACCGCCAATGGCATATTGCCGCATGCAGAGAACATGCCTAAGATGGTATTCAAACCCGATGGAGAGATCATTGCTATCTATGGTGTAGAGCAGAATGATGCCCGTAACAAATATGCAGGAAGGGTATTTTATACACGGTCCCTGAACGGAGGAAAAAGCTGGTTGCCTGCCCAGGCCCTGGTAACAGATACAGGTAGTTATGATCAGCGGTATTTTGATATCGCGCTGTTGCCTGATGGCGAAGCAGCCGCTATCTGGCTGGACAACAGGAAGGACATAGATGCGGAAGGCTCTTCCCTTTATTTTGCCGTTACAGCCGGCCATGACGGTTTTAAACAGGAAAAGGCATTAGCGGAAACTGTTTGCCAATGTTGCAGAACAGATCTCTATACAGACGGAGACGGCGGTATTCATATCGCTTTCAGAGATATTATCAATGACTCGATCCGCGATATGGTGCATATGGTATCCACTGACAGAGGCGCCTCTTTCTCGACAATGAACAGGATCAGTGCAGATAACTGGGTGGTGAGAGGTTGCCCGCATACCGGCCCGGCCATGGTGAAGAACAAAGACGGTATGCATTTTACCTGGTTTACGATGGGTGGAGGAGAAGGCGTTTATTATTGCCAGTCGGCAGATAACGGTCAGACCTATACCCATAAGCAGAAAGTGAGTTCGCTGCCATTGGCAAAACATCCGCAGATCACGGCGCTGGCTGATGATAAGATCATGCTGGTATGGGATGAGCCGGTAAAGGTGAAAAATACGTTTAACAGCCGCGTAGGTTTTCAGCTGAGGGATAGAGCAGGGAAAGTACTGGATACAGGCCTGCTGACGCCCGATTCTGTTTATGCGTGCTATCCGGTGATAAAGGGATTGGATGATCATACTGTGCTGGTGGCGTATACGCAGCGGGAAGGAGCGTTACAGCAGGTACGATGTAAGCTGTTGCATGAATAAGGATGGTATAAAAAAATCCCGCCGGCTTACACCGGCGGGATTAGATTCATTTCTCAGTAACTAAAAGCTCCGGCCCAATCCTGGCGAGTTGCCCAGCGACCGTAGTTATTCCTTTTAGATCTGTCGGAGTAGAAGCGCCATTCTGCTTTCCACCTGGGATAGTAAAGGCGCAACAAATACAGTGTTGCAAATGTAAGCATAGGGATATGGTTTTTTAGGATAGATAGTCGGCATTGTCAAAACGTTAAATAGTTAGTTAGGTTCTCACCTCCGCGTGGAGGTATAAAGCAGCACTCCTCAATTACTTACATCACACATAGCCCCTCATATACGTTAATTGTTTCAAATATAAATACAAAACATTGTATTCGAAATAACATCTAAGTGTTATATGAGTTTTTTTTATTCTTTATCAAAGTAATAAGCGTTGGCCTGTTGTACACAGGTCATCACCAGATCGTTGATGCATACATGTGGGGGCAGGGTAGCGCAATAGTAAATAGTATCTGCTACATCCTCACCTGTGAGTGGCTGGAAGCCTTTATAGATGCTGTCGGCCTTTTCCTTATCGCCTTTAAAACGTACTTCTGAAAACTCGGTAGCTGCTGCTCCGGGATGTACCGCCGTCACCTTGATACGGTAGGGAAGCAGGTCTATACGCATACCCTGAGAGATGGAATCCACCGCGGCTTTGGTAGCACAGTATACATGTCCTTTTGCATAAACCTGTTTGGCGGCAGTAGAGCCCAGGTTAATGATATGTCCTTTTCCCTGTTCCTTGAGCCAGGGTATCACCACCCTGGACACATAAAGCAGGCCTTTTACGTTGGTATCGATCATGGTGTCCCAGTCAGACACGTCGCCGTCTTCGATGCTACTCATGCCGAGCGCCAGTCCGGCGTTATTGACAAGGATGCTGACAGCCTTCCATTTATCGGGTATATTGCCCAATATGGTATTGACAGCCTGCTGATCTCTTACATCAAAACAAAGAGGGAGTACGGCAATCTTATGTTCCTGCTGCAACTGTTCCTGTAATGTTGTTAGTCTTTCCTGTCTTCTTCCGGTGATAATTAGATCATATCCATTCGCTGCGAACTTCTTTGCGCATGCTTCACCGAAGCCAGAGGTAGCTCCGGTAATTAAAACTATTGCCATAACCCGATTTTATTTCACCAAAGTTACAGTGCCTTTCTTTAAAATGCTTTTACCGGTTAAATCTTTTCCGGCCAGTATCCAGATGTAGGTGTCTACCGGCGCAGGCGTGCCTTTGATGGTGCCGTCCCATCCGCTGCGGAAGTCGGTGGAAGAAAATACTTCCTGCCCCCAGCGATTGAAAATGCGGAAGTATTCATATTCGGTGATCCCTACCGGGATGAAGCGGAAACGGTCATTTTGCCCATCGCCATTGGGACTGAAGGCGGTAGGGACGTATACCTCCGGACCAGCGTAATACTTCACGCTGATAGAATCGTGGCCGGAGCATCCCTGGGAATTGGACACCTTCAGGAGGTAGGTGATATCCTGGTTGCCGCTGGCAACAGGGTCCGGAATGTTGATGTTGTTCAAACCGGTGGCTGGCGACCAGGCATAGAAATCCCCTCCGCTGGCATTCAGTTGCAGGGACTGGCCTTTGGCCAGAATGGTATCATTCCCGGCAAAAGGATTCACTTCATAAACGATCACTTCCTTCGACACCGTGGCACTGCACGATCGGTCAGTAAGCAGGGAGAGTGTGACCGTATACGTGCCACCCTTCTGGTAAACATAATTGAGCTGGGTGCTGACAGCGCTGGTAGGTTGCGCGGCGTCGGGTATACCAATGTCCCAGCGTCTGCTGGTAATTTTGCCATAGGTATAGGAAGAAATATCGTTAAAGCGGATCGGTTCTCCCCGACAGAGACCTTCCACGCTGAAATCCGCTTTTAAGCCCGGATAATTGTGTACGAAGCCCGTTACACTGTCGGTGCAGGAGAGCCCGCGGTTTACGACCAGTTTGAGCTTGTAAATGCCGGTATCAGGGTACAGGTGATCGAAGACGGTCTTGTCGAAGGTGGTAGTGTCTGTACCATCACCAAAATCCCAGTAATAGCTGGAGGTAAAACCTGCATTGCTGTAATTGGGAATGGTGACTTTCAGTTCAGGACTGGCTATACAGTTCATCAGTACAGAAGGGAAGCCGGCCTGTATATTGGTTTTGCAATTGAAGACCGTCAGCAGCAGATCTTTCTGGTGTGTGCCCAGCAGCATCTTGGTGCGCCTGTCATATTCATTTACACAAACGGAGATAACGAACTTGCCTTCACGGTTAGGCGTACCTCGCAGTATACCCTTATTGTCTATGGAGATCTGTGGAGAGCCGCCCATGGGATTAGTGCCTGAATATGGCGTGACATAATTGACGATGGAATTGTAGGGCGGCGGATTGGCGGCTACGCCTTCACTGCGTGTAGAACCGCCCGTAAGGGCATTACAGAGAGTGTAGGTAAGGCTATCGCCGTCAGGATCGAAGGCGGAATAGTCAAAGGTAAAAGGCAGGCTGTTACAAATGACGATCGCACCATCGTGTTTAAAATATACGCTGCTGTTGGTAGGCCGTTTTTCCGATCCCGGGATGACGGTATAAAAAGTAGACCCTTCATGTTCTGAGTCGTAAATATTGGTCAGTTTTTCTCCACGGCAGCAGCGCTGATAGGTAATGTAATACCCGCCGTAGCTGGCTGGCAGTTCTACAGTATCGCGGTAGTAGGCTACCTCCAGGTTCTGTGTACGGGGGGCCAGGCAGGGATTTTTAAGCGTATCGCGCAGCGCCTTTGTTTCCCGGATGTAGAGTTGCCGGGCGCTTGTAACACGGATACCGCTGGCGTTGTAAATGTTGACAGGAACGGGATTCTCAAAATGATCGAGACATCCCTGAATGGGACCACACGTGAAATCGGCATCCCGGTATAACTTGAGGACGATCTCATACCTGTAAATGCCATCTCCGGCTACCCCCAGGTATGCATAGTAAATTTCGCCGCCAATTATATGGTAAGCATCTGCTCTAACGTGGACAAAGGTGCAGCAAATAGCCAGAATGAGAAACCTGTACATCAAAAGGGGCGCATAACGTAAAAATGACTTTCGTATAGGAATTTACAAAAAAATCCACCGTTAATAAAATCATTTTTTCCAGTGTACACGCGGTTTTGGAAGTACCTGTACAGTAGTTCATTACAGTTGATAGTATGTCATTAAATGAAGTATTTTCTATCTGACGAGTGTTACTGTTCCTTTTCTTGTTACGGTTTCATTGTTTATATTTTTTCCCTGCACTACCCAAACGTAGGTGCCTACTGCTGCCGGCGATCCTTTAAAGTAACCGTTCCATCCCTGCAAATACTGTGTGGTACTGTACATCAGCTTTCCCCAACGGTCATATACGCGGAAGAAGTCCAGCTGTACAATGCCTACAGGCAGCGGACGGAAAATGTCGTTCTGCCCGTCGCCGTTAGGGGAGAATCCTGTAGGGACATAGATATCGGGACCGGCTATAAAACGAACCTTGATATCGTCCCTGCCGGAGCAGCCTTGTTCCGTGTAGACGGTGACGGTATAGGTAATATCGTGGTTGATGGTGGTAACCGGGTTATTGATATTCGGATTATCCAATCCATCTACCGGGGTCCATATATAAGTGGTACCGCCGGAAGCATTCAGCTGGAAAGGATGGTTCAGCATCGCAATGGTATCGTTGCCGGCAAACGCTGGTACCGGAGGCACCACATTGACCAGTACGGTGTCGGAAACAGCTTTCGGACAGCCCAGTACATCCCTCACGGTAACGATATACGCAGTGGAATCTGTTGGACGGGCAATAGTAGTGGCGCTTTGCGGAGCGCTCAGTGTTGCTGTTGGCGTCCATTGATAATAGGCGCCTCCCGATGCCCGCAATGTTAACTGCTCTCCATAACAGATGGTGGTATCTTCACCGGCATAAGCCACCGGCGGATCTACTACGCGCAGCGTTATATTATCCTCACCAAAGCAGTCGCCCAGGTCACCCCGCACCCTGTAAGTGGCGGAAGGGGGAGGTGGAACAATGTTCAGGGTAAGGCCGGTATCTACCACCGTATTGTTGACGTCATACCAGGTGAGTGGATAATTGCCGTCCGGGAAGGCCGGGATATTCACTTCATCGCCTGTACATACCACACTATCGGCCATCGTTCTCACAACCAGTTTGTCCCTCACGTCAACGGCAACCCGCTTACTATTGGTACAGCCGGTAGCGTCTGTGAAAGTGACGGTATAGGCGGTATCCAGTCTTGGAAATATAGTCGGATTGGCGGTATTGGCATTATTGATATTATATGAAGGAGCCCATGTATATGTTCCGGTTACCACATTGCCGTCCACCATGCTTTCCGCGTGCAGCTGGATGGAGTTCAGGATGCACAGTAGTGTATCTGGTGTGGCGGCCAGCGGTGGTTTGTCATATACAATAAGGTCTGAAGTATCGAAACGTTCACATCCCCGTTCTGTTTTCAGGTGCAGTACCACCTGGTAATTGCCGGGCCCCGGGTATTGAAAGCGCGGGCTTTTTTCCAGCGAAGTATCGGCATCGGAAGTTGTTACGCCAAAGTCCCAACGGTAATAGTTGATATTATCATTAACGCCGGAAGTGGTGGAATTGTTGGTGAAAGTGGTGATCGTATTGCTGCAAAGCCCACTGAAGTTCACATTTGGCCGCAGCAAAGGATACACATAGGCAGTGGCGGTTGCGCTGTCTCCACAATTACTGTATCTGTCCACCCACAGTTTAACATTGTAAGTGCCTTGCCTGGTGTAAGTATGCTGTATAGGGTCGGTACTGTTGGTATGCATCGTGTCGCCATCTCCGAAGTCCCATTCATAGGGTTTGCCTTCTGTACTGTTATTGAGGAAGGTAACGGTGTAGCCCGAGCAATCGTTATACTTATCCGGCATGGCGGCAACGACCAATTTCACGCAGGTCGTCACCCTCAGGTGGAAGTCTTTTCGATGAATGCCCAATAGCTGGCCATTCCTGTATTCGTAGGCACAGACGGTCAGTACATATTTTCCCGGGTCGGGCGCAATCCCGGAAATAATGCCGGTTTTCGGATCTATGGTAGCTCCGGCTCCCAGCGGACTGCTGCCGGAGTAAGGGCTTTTATAAGGCACCGTTCCGTAAGGGGGAGCAATAGCTGCAGGTGGTATTCCTCCCTGTGGGGTGGTTTGTCCGCCACCATAAGCATCACAGAAGGAATATACGATCTCATCGCCGTCGATATCGGTTGCAGAAAAGTCGTAAGTGAATTTCTTATTGGCACATACCAGTACTGCCTCATCTTTCGTAAAAAAGGGGCTTGAGTTGGTTAGCTGACCGTTTTCACCGGGTAGCTCCGTGAAATAGGTGGCGCCGTTTCCTGGTCTGCTTTGTTCATTGTTCGGATCTCTGGTGTCAATAAGATTATCGATGGTATTGTCACGGCAGCAACTCTGGAAGGAAACGGTATATCCCATAGGGCTGACAGGAACAGTGATGTTCTGCACATATGTACCTATCTGGAAACAGATATCAGGAGGATTGACGATGCAGGGATCCACCTGTGCCAGATGTTTTACTTCTTTATTGGCGCGCGGTACCTGTACCGGGGCACCATACGATGCATTGTCTACTTTGCTGAAAATAGCGAAGTAAACAGCCTCCGGTAATTCTGCTATATTCCCCCCGCTTTCACAGATACGGAATAGCTTCAATGTTACCTGGTAGGTCAACATGTCTCCGTTGCGGCTGATATATTTATAGGACATTTCTCCTCCGATGATATGGGAGGCGCGTGTCGCGTATCCAAGGGAAAGAATAATTAGCAGTATAAGGGTTCTTTTCACGTTCAATATTGTTGGCAAAAAAGAATAAACTGTTCCAATAGTTGTGTGCTGGCTTCCGGTACTTCCCACATTCCCATATGTCCTGTGTCTTCAAATATGTATATGCTGCTGATGCGCGGCAGGGATACCTGTGGCAGCACATTTTGCATGGGTACGGCGTTGTCATCTTTGCCTATTACAAATAAAACAGGTACGGAGACAGATGACAGCACTGCAGTGCGGTCAGGGCGTTGCATCATTGCTTCATAATAAGCTACCTGGGATGACTGCGGGCATTGCAAACACATCTGAATATACGACTCTATTTGTTCAGGATGTTGCTTTTTAAAGGCGGGGCTGAACATATTAGGCATTGTTTGTTTTACAAAAGCCTCGTTCCCATACTTCTCAATCATATTGATGGATTTCCGCCGGGCTTCTTTTTTTTCTTCGTTGTCTGGTGCGGCGGTAGAATGGAATAAGCCCAGTCCCTGTACGAGGGAGGGATATTTTTCCGCCAGCGCCAGGGCTACGTAGCCCCCCATGGAATGACCTATCACTATTGCTCTGGAGATGCCTTCCGCTGTTAAAAGATCCTTCACATATTCAGCCATATTTTCCATGCTGAGTGTGCCTGTTGCCGGCGTATTGCCCGTACCGGGAAGGTCAGGCGCTATTACATAGAATTGTTCGCTCAAGGCTGACAGCTGTTGCTGCCATATCTGGTTGTTTTCAGAAAAACCATGTATCAGCAGCACTGCCGGTTTGTTCTTTAGATCAGTATTTTGGGTAGAAGGTTTAGTGGACACTTGAAATAATTTTTGAATCAGGAATTGGGTGCTGAAAATCTGAACTTCAGATAGAAACTATACAATATCATTATTATACAGAAAACAACGGCCGCCTTGGATATAAGATCCCCAAACCTCACATAGAACGTAAATGTATCGGCTGGTGTTACATTTCCTACAATAACTCCTTCTTTCCAGTATGGTAATGGCTGCTGCACCCTGCCCAGGGGGTCAATGATGCAGGATATGCCGGTATTGGCGCTGCGGGCTACCCAGCGCCGGGTTTCAATGGCCCTGAGGCGGGCATATTGTGCATGCTGGCGATGCCCTTCTGTATTGCCCCACCAGCCATCATTGGTAAGCACAAACAGCAGGTTGGCGCCTCTTCTTACATTTTCTGCTACAAACTCGCCGTAAACGGATTCATAACAGATAGCAGGCAATACTTTAATGTGTGTACGGTTGTTTTCCAGCAGCTCAACTCCCGGCGTCAGGCCGTATCCTCCGGTGATGCCTCCCAGGTCCAGCGCCAGTTGCTTCATGAAGGAGAGATAGCGTACATAAGGTATTATCTCCACACCGGGCACCAGTCTGGATTTATGATATATCTGTACGGCGTAGGAGGTATCCAGCTGGATAGCTGAATTGAACGCGTCGTATCTGAGCGTACCGTCTTCTGTGCTGCGGGCCATTTTAGGCGCTTCGTCCATTACATCGTAGCGTTTCAGGGTTGTGGCGCCACTCACCAGCGTAGCCTGGGGGTAGCGTCTCAGGAACTGCCTGATCTGCTCCGTTCCGCTTTCATAAGACAGCTTGTGTTCCCACACGCCATGTGTAAATAACGCAGTTTCCGGCCATATAATATATGTAGTGGTATTATCGGTTTTCTGAGCGGATAAAGCCAGCAGTTTGTCCAGTTGCAGCTGCTCATTTTCCTCGGCAAATTTGTCGTAGGGGTCAATATTCGGCTGCACGATCACGACTCTGGCGGCGGGGCCTTCAGGCGCTTTGAAAGTATATTGTACCAGCGAGCTGAGTAGAAAAGGGATCACAATGGCGGCTGCGGGCTGCCAGCCTGTTTTCCACAGAAAAGTACCCAGTGGCACAGTGTAACGCTTGCGCTGCAGCCAGGTATGATAGATAAGGATATTACAAAGCAGAATCCAGAGGGTACCGCCGCTTACGCCGGTGTACTCATACCATTGGATCCAGGAAGGGTGCATGGCAAAGGCATTGCCCAGGCTAAGCCAGGGCCAGCTGAATTCCCAGTTGAGGTGGATGTATTCGAACGTTAACCAATATACTATCAGGGCAAAATAGCCGGCTGTTTGTCCTACCCGCGCTCGCGTACGGTGATATCCCAGCAGGGGGATGCTCATCAGCAGTGTATTGATCAGGTTTGCAGCCACACCGCTGAGTGGTACGGTAGTATTGCCTACCCACCAGGTAGTGGCCACATTCCAAAGGAATAATGTCAGGAAGATACAGCCAAAGTATTTACCCCGGTGAGGCACCAGATCTGTCAACCGCAACAGGGGAATAAAGGCGATGAATATCAGCAAGGTAAGGGGAGAGGTTGGCCATGCGGCCCATAACAGCAATGCACCGGCAAGGCTTAGTAGTATGGGTAACCAGCGGTTCATAGTTAATTGATTTTATAAACAGCTATCAACGGTATGCTGATAACTGTAATATGATTTGTCTGTCCGCCGGTTGGTAGGCCGGGGAAAGAGCGAATATAAAAGTAGTATGGGAAATAAATTATTAAATAATAATAAAAAGCCTCCTGACGATGTTGCAGGAGGCTTTTTATTATTATGTGAGCAGTGATGACCAGCGCATCAGTTATTGTTCAACTGCATGTTATGTATCATCAGCTACTTCGGTCAGTTTTGTCAGCTGATCTGTAGCAAAGATTATCTGCTGTAGTTCGGTGCTTCTTTAGTGATCACTACGTCGTGCGGGTGATTTTCCTTCACGGTAGCAGGAGAGATCTTGATGAACTGTGCCGCCTGCAGCGCTTTTACATCTTTGGAACCGGTGAGGCCCATACCTGCACGCAGACCGCCAACGAATTGCTGGATCACTTCAGACAGCATACCCTTGTAAGGTACACGGCCTACGATACCTTCCGGTACCAGTTTCTTGATATCGTCTTCTTCCTGGAAATAGCGGTCCTTGCTACCTTCTACCATTGCTTCCAGTGAGCCCATTCCACGATAGGATTTGAATTTACGACCTTCATAGATGATGGTTTCTCCGGGGCTTTCTTCCACACCTGCAAAGATAGAACCGGCCATGATGCTGGATGCACCTGCAGCGAGGGCCTTTACCATATCGCCGGTGTAACGGATACCACCATCAGCGATCACCGGTACGCCTGTTTTCTTCAGTGCATCGGCGGCCAGCATTACGGCGGAGAGCTGAGGGAAACCAGCGCCTGTTACTACGCGGGTAGTACAGATGGAACCCGGTCCAACACCTACCTTTACTGCATCAGCACCTGCATTGGCCAGTGCCAGTGCGCCTTCGCCGGTAGCTACGTTACCAGCTATCACTTCCAGTTTAGGGAATGCTTTCTTGAGTTTCTTAAGACTGTTTATAACAGCGATGGAATGACCATGTGAGCTGTCGAGGCAAACTACATCCACACCTACATTGATCAGTGCCTGGGCCCTGTCAAGTACATCGGGTGTGATGCCGAGTGCAGCGCCAACCAGCAAACGGCCATAGGCATCTTTTACAGCATTTGGATAGCTGGATACCTGGAGAATGTCCCTGTAAGTGATCAGGCCTACCAGTTTACCGTTTTTGGCAACTACGGGCAGTTTCTCTATCTTATTCTGCTGGAGGATCTTTTCTGCTTTTTTCAGATCAGTTCCTTCAGGAGCGGTGATCAGGTTCTCGGAGGTCATCACTTCACTTACCAGGCGTTTCTGATTCCTTTCAAAACGCAGGTCACGATTGGTGAGGATACCCACCAGTTTGTTGGCGTCGTCTATAATAGGAATACCGCCGATGCTGTTTTCTTTCATCAGGCGGAGCGCTTCTCCGATAGTAGCATTAGCATGCAGGGTAACCGGGTCGAGTATCAGGCCGTTTTCACTGCGCTTTACTTTTCTCACCAGTTCTGCCTGTTTTTCAATGCTCATGTTTTTATGCAGAATACCAATGCCTCCCTGACGAGCCAGTGAAATGGCCAGGTTAGCTTCAGTAACAGTATCCATGGCAGCAGACACCATTGGTATGTTAAGGCGTATGTTTTTGGTAAGTTGCGTTGAGATATTTACGTCTCTGGGTAGTACCTCAGAGTAGGCGGGAACCAGAAGTACGTCGTCAAAAGTAAGTCCGTCCTCTACAAATTTCGGTTTTGATTTTCCGGCAGGCATGTTGCAACTATTTGTCAGTTATTAAATAATTGCACGCAAATGTACACCTATTTGGTCAAATAGAAAAATGTAGATGAATCAGGGGATGTGAAGTTTACTTTAACACTGACAATAAGTAGCTGCTCAGCAGCCCGGTCATGATGGCAAGGAAGAAGCTCAGGAATGTGCCTATCACCACATATTCAGTCAGTTTGGTCTCTTTGGGTTCTTTCAGGTCGCCAAATCTGAAGACGGATTTCGCGGCCAGCAGGAAGCCTACGCCTTCCCATTTGCCCATCAGTATAAAAGTAAGTATCATCAGCCGTTCCAGGAACCCGATCCATTCACCGGCATCTTTTAATGATTCTATTGCTGATATAGGCTGACCGGGATCGCTGTTGGGCGTCCAGCGGGAGATGGTGTTTTTGGTAATAATAGAAGCGGGTTTCAGTACGAACAGGGAGGCGATACATATAATAAGACCTTTGACAGTAATGAGGTCTGCATAGCGCCATGTTATTTTTTCATGAAATGCCCAGACCATACCTATAACCGCCAGGTGAGCCAGCTGATCTCCGAAGAACCATGCCCGCTGATAGGCAGCTTGCTGGAATTGCAGTTTTACACCATCGATCAGCAGGTGGGAAAGCATGATCAGGAAGGCGATCTTCCAGTTATCGATATTCCAGGTTACCAGTAATATGAGCCAGAAATGAATGAGGACATGTATATATAGGTATGGGGAACGCCATTTCAGCGATTCCTTGTCACCGACCCATTTGTTATTCTGCAGGAAGAAATCGCCCAGGATATGCGCTAAGAATAATTGCAGAAAGAGTATCATATCATGTGTGTGTTTTTGAAATACATTCTTTAATACATTTTCGGTAGTAATGTTCCAATGCCATCACTTCCTCATAATGGGCTCTTTTCTGCCCCTCACTGATGGTAGATTGTGTGCGTCCGATCTGATCGCCCAGCTCTTTCTGTGAAAGTTCACGGTTTGCAATAGATATGGCTACAAGTTGTGCTGTTGCCGGCGTCCATTTGTCGAGTGCAATAGCTGCCAGCCGGAACATCAGGTTCAGTTGCGTATCCAGTTCCGGCCACGGGCTTCTGACACCTAAACGTTGCTTTTGCTTTTTTAGTTCTTCAAACGTTTCCCCCGAATAAACAAAAACCGGTCCGTTTGATTCGGTAATATGCGGAGCACTGTAAGTTTTTTCGCCGATCCCTATGCCGATCCTGACATCCAGCTTGTCTATGGACCTGATACAGGCCTTGATACGGATAGCTGCCAGTAATGCTTTCCAGGGTTTATTGATCTCCAGCTGGAAACTGTCCCCTCTGAATATCTCCCATGTCTTGGGTGATTTACCCCATTCTCCTAATAACTCCTTTAAAGGATGCAGCCAGATGCCAGGGTCGTTTTGCCCTCTTGAGTTGATAATATCGCCTGTAATGATGCTGGTCATACTATAAATATCGGTTATTTAGCCGATATTTTGAAATATCGGTTGATTTGCCGATAATTCAGAATATCGGTTTTAAAGCCGATAAGAGGGGAATGCCGGGGTCATTACAGGGGAGCATTGAGAACAAGGAGGAAATAAACAAAGACAAGAGAACACCTAAACAGGAACAAACCAGATAAATTAAGGAACCACAACAGATAAGATAAAATCTTGTAACCCCGGGACGCCTGAAAATATTGCTGCGTCAGGAGCGCCGTATTTGTAGCTAGGGGTTTTGGCCCTGGGGGTAATGGTGAAACCCACAACTCCGGGGTTGAATACAGAACGCCCATATCCCCGGTTGAACGGCAAACGCCCACAACCCCGGTTGAATGAACGAACCCCCGTAACCCGGAGTTGGAAATTGGTGTGACCACCACAACAATTAAGATAAAACTTTGCGAACCCAGGCGCCTTGAAAATATCGCTCCGTTAGGAGCGCCGTATTTGTAGCCCCGGGTTTCAACCCGGGGTTGAATACGGAACCCCACACACCCTGGTTGAATGCCAGAACACCGCAAATAGAATTGGACGAACAAGGGACGAATAAGCGACGAACAAGCAACGAAGAAGCGCCCTGTTAATTTATCACCTGGTATTTCTGCCCGGGCAGTCCCCTCAATACATGTTGCATTTCCAGTTTTAACACAAGGGAGGTCACCTGGCTACCCGGCAGGTGACTTTCCCGGCGAAGCTGATCTATATGCTTTTCGTCATTCCCTGTAAAAAGCGTCAATATATGCTGCTCTGCCTCATCGAGGGTCAGGAACAATTCCCGCTGGGGATTAAGTTGGCTTTTGGGAGCGTGGTGATGGTCCCATCCCATCGCCTGTAAAAGATCTGCTGCGCCGGTAATCAGCATGGCCCGGTTCGTTCTGATCAGTTCATTGCAGCCGGCTGCATGTGGATCGCCAACCCGGCCAGGAATGGCGAAGACGTCTTTGTTGTAACTATTGGCAATATCTGCAGTGATGAGTGAACCTCCTTTCAGGCCACTTTCCACTACGACAGTAGCATCTGCAATACCAGCCACAATACGGTTACGCATGGGGAAATGCTGTTTGTCGGGCATTGTATCACTGAGGAATTCGGTGAGCAGCCCGCCGTTTTCAACCATCTCCATAGCAGTGCCTTTATGTTGCGGCGGATAGATACGGTCCAGTCCATGGGCCAGGACACCAATGGTCGGCATGCCATGGAGCAAAGCCTGCCTGTGGGCGATAATGTCTATACCGTAGGCCATGCCACTGACTACTGTCACCTTGTGTGCGGCGAGATCTTCCACCAGTTTTGCGCAAACTGTCCGGCCATAATCGCCCGGTGCACGCGTCCCCACAATACTGACTATCCTGCCGGCGTTGAGATCTGCGTTGCCTTTGTAATACAGCATCACCGGACTATCTGCACAATGCCTCAGTCGTTGCGGATACTGGACACTGGTATAAAAGACCGGCTGTATATTGTTTTGCGTGATGTAGGCAATTTCTCTGTCTACCTGTTCATAGTCACAGAATTCCAGTATGGCGGCAGCTCTGACAGTGCCGATATCAGGAATATTTTCCAGCTCATGCTTAGCAGCTTTAAAAACAGCGCTGGCTGAATGAAAATGTCCGAGTAACTTTTTGGCAACGATATCTCCTATTTGTGGAATTTGTGTAAGAGCAATCTGGTGGCGTAATTCCTCCTGCATATTGCGTATTTTTGCGGTTAACATATCTAAGTTAAAACTTCTTCTGTTTACTCCCATGCAATACAAAAATATTTTACTCACATGTGCATTGCTTGCAGGAATGATTGCCTGTAAGACGACGCAACCATCAGTTTCACAGGCAGCATCATCCACCATTCTTCAGCCGTATGGTCCGGCCTGGGCTGCCCTCTGGCAGCAGAAAGCGGCGGAATACAAAGCCCTGTGCTTCCAGGCTTATAACATCGCGAAAATAAGATTGGATGAAAGTCTTTCGCAACCGGCTACGCTGCCGCCTGCAATTGTTACCGACATCGATGAAACCATACTGGATAACAGTCCCTATACAGTGCATACTGCTTTGAGAGGGGAAGGATATGCAGACAAAACGTGGATGGAATGGACGGCGAAAGCCGTTGCAGACACGGTGCCTGGTGCATTGTCCTTCCTGCAATATGCAACATCGAAAGGTGTACACGTGTTTTATATTACTAACCGTTCAGAAACAGAACGTGCGTCAACGTTACAGAATTTGCAACGCTGGCATTTTCCTGATGCGGATAATGAGCATCTGTTCCTGAAAACAACTACCTCAGGTAAGGAAAGCCGCCGCCAGCAAGTAGCGCAGACACATCACATCGTTTTACTCATGGGAGATAATCTGGGGGATTTCGCAGCGATATTCGATAAACAACCTGTTGATAAGCGTGAACAGGTTACACAACAATCCGCAGCTGATTTTGGTAAACGGTTTATTGTATTGCCCAACCCCATGTATGGTGATTGGTTGCCGGCGATGTTTGAATACAATTATAAGCGCACACCGGGAGAAATGGATTCATTGTTGCGAAGAGAACTGCGGGATTATAAATAAACGTTTGTTGACCCAGGTTTGTCACCCTGGGCTACAAACACACGGCACCTGACGGAGCCGATTGATGTTTTGTTAAATGCGTTATTTAAATGGGTTTGTTAAACGCGGTTTGTTGACGCGGATTATTGACCGTGATTGGTGACCGGATTGGTGATCGTGATTGGTGACCCGATTGTTAACCCAGGTTTGTCACCCTGGGCTACAAACACGCGGCACCTGACGGAGCCGATTGATGTTTTGTTAAATGCGTTATTTAAATGGGTTTGTTAAACGCGGTTTGTTGACGCGGGTTATTGACCGTGATTGGTGACCGGATTGGTGACGATTATTGACCGGATTGTTGATCGTGATTGGTGACCGTGATTGGTGACCCGATTGTTAACCCAGGGTTTGTCACCCTGGGCTACAAACACACGGCACCTGACGGAGCCGATTGATGTTTTGTTAAATGCGTTATTTAAATGGGTTTGTTAAACGCGGTTTGTTGACGCGGATTATTGACCGTGATTGGTGACCGGATTGGTGATCGTGATTGGTGACCGTGATTGGTGACCCGATTGTTAACCCAGGGTTTGTCACCCTGGGCTACAAACACACGGCACCTGACGGAGCCGGTTGACGTTTGTTAAATGCGTTATTTAAACGGTGATTTTAACCTGTTTATAAACATAGCCGCAAAGGAGCTAATAATGTTTTTAACTACAGTACAAAAAAAATCAGGAATAACGCATTAAACGAACAGCGATATTCCTGATTTAAAAGTTTACGTGTAGCCTTTTCCTACAGCTTCAATATTTTGAATTCCGTTCTTCTGTTTGCGGCTCTTCCTCCCGGAGTATCATTCTCCGCTACAGGGAGTGTCTCTCCGTAACCTTTTGCCTGCAGCCTGTCTGCCGGAATGCCTTTATCCACGAGATATTTCACCACGGCCTGTGCACGGCGTTCAGACAGGATCATATTGTCTTTGTCATTGCCGACATTATCCGTGTGTCCGCTGATCTCCACGATCAGGGTTGGGTTTTCCTGCATCAATCCTACAAGCCTGTTCAACTCAATTTCAGAACCCGGCTTGAGGTTGAATTGCCTGGTGTCAAAGAAGATGTTGTACAACACCATTACAGCACTTGTATCCAGTGGCACCAGGGGGATGTCCCTGACGAACATGGAATCGTCTGTTTTATTTTTCAAAGAGAAATTGTCTGAGTAGAACAGGTAACCTTTACGGTTTACGTTGAAGGCATAGTCTTTACCTGTCGGTAATGGTATCAGGTAGTTGCCTATTTTGTCTGTGCGTACAACAGCGGCAGTCTTTCCTGTTTCCAGGTCGGTCAGTTCCACGTTACCCACGAGACGGCGTTTAGTCTTTGCATCATACACATAACCTCTTACGAAGAGTGTTCTTTGTGCACGTGCTTCCGGATAGAGCTCGAAGGTGTAGATGTCCAGTTGCCCGCGGCTGTCAGATCTGTCTGAGGCGAAATAAGCGGTTTTACCATCTGCGGCTACGATCAGGCTGGCGTCTTCGTCAACAGTATTGATCGGGTAGCCGAGATTTACTGCAGGGCCCCAGCTGCCATCAGGCTGGCGGCGGGAATAGAAGATGTCCATATCACCAAAACCCTCGTGTCCGTTAGATGCAAAGTACAGGGTCTGGTTATCGGGATGTATGAAAGGAGTGGTTTCGCGACCGGGGGTGTTGATGTTCGAATCCAGTCGCTCCGGGAAGCCCCATTTACCATTGGGTTGTAACTTGCTCATGAAGATCTCCGAACCGGCATCGGCGGTCTCACGGGCAAAGTACAGGGTCTGCCTGTCTGCCGAAAGACTGGGTTGCGATTCCCAGTCGCGCGTATTGATAGGAGAGCCCATGTTCATAGGTTCTACCCACAATCCTTCTTCTGTTCTGATCGTGTAGTAGATATCGCAGCTGCCTCTTCCTCCCGGGAAGTCACAACCGGTGAACACCAGCATATTCCCGTCCTGCGAGATGTTCTGCGCGCCTTCATTGTTGGCGGTATTTACCGGCGAGCCAAAACCATAGGCAGGCATCCAGCCGAGGCTATCGTCTTTTTCGGATACGTAAAAGTCTTCATTCTTGCTGTTCACACGACGGGTGAAAACGAGGGTCCGGCCATCGATGGTAAGGGACGGGAAATATTCCGGATCCTTGGTATTGATGCTGTCACCCATATTGCGTGGTTTGAAGGGCACCGGTTTGGCAGCAGCTTTTGCTGCGAAAGTATAGGCTTTTTGTAACGCTTCTGCTCTTGCGCTTCTGGTTTTGTTGGTCTGGATGTACAGGGTAACGTTGGACAGCGCTTCACTGAACCGTCCTTCACCTGCCAGTGCTTTGGCATAAGATAGCATAGCCGGTCTTGTAGATGGGCTGTCAAGTCTTTTCAGTGTTTCGTAGTTGATGATGGCTTCCTTGTATTGCTTCATTTCCGCGTATGTGATGACCATCTGTCCATAAGCGTCTGTAAATCCGGGTTCCTGTCTTACAGCGTCTTTCAGCAGTTCAATAGCATCCGTCATGCGGTATTCCCTTACTGCCATCTGAGCATCATCAAAAGTCTTCTGTGCTTTTTTCTTCGCGTTCTCATAGGTTATGACCTGGGCGCTCAGTTCCAGGCATAACAGGAAGCAACTGCTCATCAATAAAAGGACTCTCTTCATAACTTTTTAGATTGGCTAGGCCGCCAATATATGAAAAAAAGCACAAATGTAAGGGGTTAAAATGATGTAGGGTAAAGGTTTTAGGGTACATTGATGTACTTATGCACCTGCAGTGAGAGTTGCCATTTAGGATTCTCCTTGATGTAGTCAATGATCAGGGGAGTGATCTGGGCAGCGCGGTCCCATTCCGGCTGCAGGTAGAGTTTGCAGTGCGGGCCTGCCAGCGCTGCATATTTTTCGGCCCAGGCGAAATCAGTCTTGTTGAATATCACCACTTTGAGCTCATGGGCCACTCCGCAGATCTCCGGAAGAGGCGCCTTGAATTTCTTGGGGGAAAGGGTGATCCAGTCCCAGTGCCCGCTTAGAGGGGAGGAGCCGGACGTTTCCATGTGCGTACGGAAGCCTTCCTGGTGCAGGGCCTCTGTCAGTGCGTCCAGGTTGTGCATAAGGGGTTCTCCACCGGTGATCACGGCAATACGGCCGGGATGTACCGCGGCATCCCGTACCAGTTCACTGATGGCGATCATCGGGTGGCGGGAAGCGTCCCAGCTGTCTTTTACGTCGCACCAGTGGCAGCCTACATCACATCCACCCAGGCGTATGAAATACGCGGCCTGGCCCTGGTAGTTTCCTTCACCCTGCAGGGTGTAGAAACGTTCCATTACAGGAAGCTGAAGAGATGTTGCGATATCGGCTGTAGTTGTTGACATTTTGCAAAGGTACGTAAATGGGAAGATTCACTGGCAGGTCGGTGCCCGGAAATGCAGAACGCTTAACGCTTTATAGGCCGGCAGCCGTACAAAGTGTTAAGCGTTTTACAGGATATTCCTTAGTTCATGTTTACTTTCTGGCCCAGGGAGGCGTGGTAGGTGTTTTTCAGCAATGCTGCAATGGTCATCGGACCAACACCGCCCGGTACCGGCGTGATGAAGCTGGTTTTAGGTGCTACGGCGTTGTAATCTACATCGCCTACCAGTCTGAAACCGCTCTTTTTGGTAGCATCCTCAATACGGTTGATACCTACGTCGATTACAACAGCTCCTTCTTTTACCATATCGGCGGTAACAAAGTTCGGACGACCAATAGCTGCCACGATGATGTCGGCCTGGAGACAGATCTCTTTCAGGTTTACCGTCTGGGAGTGGGTCAGCGTTACGGTACAGTTGCCCGGATTAGCGTTACGGCTCAGCAGGATGCTCATGGGCGTACCTACGATGTGGCTGCGTCCGATCACTACCGCATGTTTCCCTTTGGTAGGGATGTTGTAGTGTTCCAGCATCAGCATAATACCATAAGGCGTTGCGGGAATATAAGCAGGCAGTCCTGCCACCATTTTACCGACGTTCATGGGATGGAAGCCATCCACATCTTTGCTGGGATCAATGGTGTTGATCACCAGTTCTTCGTTGATATGTTTCGGAAGAGGAAGTTGTACGAGGATACCGTCAATATCTGCATTTTCATTCAGCAAGGTGATATTGTCCAGTAAATGCTTTTCAGAGATTTTCGCATCGAAGCGTAAAAGAGTGGAGTGAAAACCGATCTCGGCGCAGGATTTTACCTTAGATGCCACATAAGTTTCACTGGCCGGATTGTTGCCAACCAGGATGGCCGCCAGGTGGGGGACTTTTTTGCCCAACGCTTTCAATTCAGTTACCTTATCTGCCAATTGGGCTTTAACAGCCGCTGAAACAAGTTTACCGTCTAAAATTTGCATGCGCAAAGGTAGGTATTTCCTTTCAAGTTCCGCAAAACAAGTTCCCTGCCATCAATAATGAATATAATGAATAGGTTACTTGTTTTGCGACAGACAAAGTCTGTACATCGGTGAACTTGTAATAGTAGTGGAAATTTTAAAGGCAGGGTAGAATGCCAATATAGTTAAATTCTTGGAGATGCAGATAAAATTTCCGGCGTTGCCTGGTCGGCATATTTCTCAAAATTCTGTACAAACTTATGTCCCAGTGCATTAGCCTGCTTATCATATGCTGCCTTGTCGGCCCAGGTATTACTCGGGTCCAGCAGGTCTGCAGGTACACCCGGACATGATTCGGGAATGGAGAAGCCGAACACCGGATGATCCTTATATGCCAGCCTGTCAAGCTGTCCTTTCAGGGCCGCCGCTACCATGGCACGGGTATAAGACAGTTTAATGCGCTGTCCTGTGCCGTATGCGCCTCCTATCCAGCCGGTGTTGACCAGCCATACTTTTGCTTTGTGGCGGCGTAATTTCTCTCCCAGCATCGATGCATACCTTACCGGATGAAGTGGCAGGAAAGGAGCGCCAAAGCAGGTGCTGAAAGTAGTTGTAGGTTCGGTAATGCCCGCTTCGGTACCGGCTATCCGGGCTGTGTAGCCGGAAATGAACTGGTACATGGCCTGCTCCGGCGTCAGCCTGGAAATGGGCGGTAATATGCCATGAGCATCGCAGGTAAGGAAGAATATATTTTCGGGAATGCCGCTTACAGAAGGTATCAGGGCATTATCGATATAGTGCAGCGGATAGGATACCCGGGTATTTTCCGTAATGCATTTATCTGCATAGTTTACCTCTGTGGTGCCCGGATGGCAGCTGATATTCTCCAGCAAAGCGCCTTCACGGATGGCATGGAATATCTGGGGCTCATTTTCTTTACTCAGGTTTATACACTTGGCATAACAGCCGCCTTCAAAATTGAAGATGTTGTGTGCCGTCCAGCCATGTTCATCGTCGCCAATCAGTTTTCGGTCGGGGTCCGCACTGAGCGTCGTTTTGCCGGTGCCGCTCAATCCGAAGAAAATAGCGGTATCGCCAGCTTCTCCCTGGTTGGCAGAGCAGTGCATGCTCAACACGCCATGCTCATGAGGCAGTATATAATTGAGGATGGTGAAAATGCCTTTTTTGATCTCGCCTGTATATGCTGTTCCGCCGATGATGATCATCTTCCGGCTGAAGCTGACCATGGCGAAATTACCCTGGCGGGTGCCGTCTGTAGCAGGATCTGCCAGGAAACCCGGCGCCTGGATCACGGTCCATTCCGGGTGGATATAATCCAGCTCCTCCTCAGCAGGGCGCAGGAACATGTTGTAGGCAAACAGGTTGGCCCAGGGCGTTTCCGTGATCACCTTGATGTTCAGACGGTAAGCCGGATCGGCGCAGGCATAACCGTCCCGCACCCATACGTCCTTACCCGTAAAGTAACGGGTGATCTTGTCGTACAGCTTATCAAAAACATCAGGGTTAACCGGAATGTTGAAGTCATTCCAGTTAACTGTAGATGCCGTAAGCTCATCTTTCACAATAAATTTGTCCTTGGGAGATCTGCCGGTGAACTGGCCGGTATTCACAGCAAGCGCACCGCTGCTGGTGATTGTTCCCTGTCCCGCAGCTACTGTTTGTGCGATCAGTTCTGCCGGCTCCAGTTGGTAGTAAATATGACTTGCCTGCCGGATACCTAGCTCTAATAGGTCGGCAACAGGATTCCTTACACTGCTGACTTGCATAGTAAGATTGTTTTGGTGTAGTAAGCAAATCTAGTGCTTTTTTGATATTATCAAATTAAAGGCTGCAGATTTGCATAAATTTAGAAATTGTAACTGCTAAATGGATATTTGTTTGATAAATATCTAAAATGGATCTGGCTGTTTTGTAGGAAATGGTAAAGAATTAAGTGGTGGTCGTACACTTATTGTTATCCTGTACAATAGTATATTTCATTATATTACAGCGTCGTAAATGTTATCCGATATTTATTTCTGTCTTCTCCTGAATTCCACCTGAAAAGTTGCGGTCTCTCATAGAAAGTACGCTTTATGTTTCATACGGCAGAAGCGCCCTTGTCAGAGTATGGAACAGGACAGGTTTCCGGCCGGAAAGAGAAGATGGTGCTTATTGTGAAATTTCAGTAGGTTTGACGCGCATTTACATACACCACCGTAAAAAAAGAATATGAAACATTTACCATTAGACTCACAGATCTTCATAAAGAATCGCCAGCGCTTTATTGCAGAAATGCAGCCCCAGTCCATCGCTATCATCAATTCCAACGATGAGCTGCCAACCAACGGGGACGCACTTCATAAGTTCCAGCAGAATGCAGATCTGTATTGGCTGACCGGTATAGAGCAGGAGGATACGATGGTTATATTGTACCCCGATAATCCGGACCCGAAATACAGGGAAGTGCTGGTACTGGTCCGTCCTAACGAGCTCAAGGAAAAATGGGACGGTCACCGTCTGCGAAAGGATGAGGCTTTCGCTGTTTCCGGTATCTCTACGGTAGTATGGCTGGATTCCCTGGACGCTTTACTGCAGCCATGGATCCATGATACCACCAACATTTATCTCAACACCAACGAAAATAACCGCAAATCCAGCCTGGTACCTGTAAGGGATTACCGCTATGCAGATGAGCTGCGCAGCCGTTACCCCTTGCATAATTACCTGCGCGCGGCCGTTATATTTAAGAAACTGCGTGCTGTTAAGTCGGCAGAAGAAGTGAAGGTGATCCAGCACGCAATAGACATCACAGAAAAGACCTTCCGCCGTTTGTTGCAGTTTATCCGTCCTGGTGTATGGGAACATGAGATCCATGCAGAGATCCTGCATGAATTCCTGCGCAACAGGGCAGACGGAGAGGCATATGGCTCCATTATCGCCAGCGGCGACCGTGCGCGCATTCTCCACTATATATTCAACAACCAGGAATGTAAGGACGGGGAACTGATACTGATGGATTTCGGCGCTGCCTATGGTGGTTACAATGCAGACCTGACCCGTACCGTGCCTGTAAATGGTAAGTTCACCGCCCGCCAGCGGGAGGTATACGATGCCTGTCTCCATCTGCATAACTATGCGAAATCCATCCTCAGGCCGGGCATGACCATCGCGAAGTATCATGATATGGTTGGTGTGGAAGCGGGAAAACAGTTTGTGAAGATTGGTTTGCTGAAAGAGGAAGACATCAAAAACCAGGATCCCGAATCACCAGCCTATCGCAAATACCTTTACCATGGCATTTCCCACCACCTCGGAATAGGTGTACATGACCTGGGACCGTCATTCCATCAGCCCATCCCGGAAAATTCCGTGATGACAATAGAACCCGGTATCTATATTGAGGAAGAAAAAATGGGTATCCGCATAGAGAACAATGTATGGCTGACAGCGGGGGGCAATGTGGACCTCATGAAGAATATTCCGATCACTGCTGAGGAGATAGAGTCGTTGATGAAGAAATAGTGTATATATTTACTAAATATTTAATGCTAAAAATGTGCGATCGTCTATGGATACATTTCCATAGGCGATCGGCTTGAATACAAATGAAGCAACTACCTAACATCCTTACGCTCAGCAACCTTTTTTGCGGCGCCCTGGCCGTTATTTATATCCTGCATGCTCCGCAGTACATCGCGGAGTTCAACGGCGTAGAGTATACAATCACCAACCCGGAGCCGGTTTACTGGGCCTCTGCCATGGTGGTGCTGGCCGCTTTATTTGATTTTACCGACGGACTGGCAGCCAGGTGGCTCAAGTTGCAATCGCCTTTTGGCCGGGAGTTGGACTCCCTGGCAGATGTGATCAGTTTTGGACTGGTACCGGGACTGATGCTGTTCCGCCTCCTGCGCAGCGCTTATATGCGTATGCCCGATGTATTTGACGTGTCTTACGTGAACCTTGCGCCGGCCCTGCTGGTACCTTGTTTTGCCGCTTACAGGCTGGCGAAGTTCAACCTGGATACCCGTCAGTCGGAGAATTTTATCGGTATACCCACACCCGCGGTAGGATTGCTGGTGGCTTCCTTCCCGCTGATCATATTGTACAATCCGTTCAACCTGGCCCACTGGCTGCAGAATATCTGGGTGCTGTATACCATCATCGCCCTGTTGTGCTACCTCATGGTAGCGGAAATACCAATGCTTAGCCTGAAGTTTAAAAGTCTGCAGCTCAGGCCCAACTGGGCCCGTTTAGTGCTGGTGGCACTGTCGGTAGCAGGCATTCCTGTACTGAAATTTGCCACCGTGCCTTTTGTCTTTGTGTGCTACGTTCTGCTGTCTGTTATGTCAAAACCTTCTACCGGTAATGCCGTTAAGTAGTTGTTTTTTGCGATTTATATCTTAGGTTTGCGTCAAAATTTTTAAAAATGACGTTTACTGCACATATTAATGTGATGCCGCTGAAAGAATTACTGGACCCTCAGGGTAAGGCGGTAATGAGTGGTTTAAAGAACCTGGGCATCAACAATGTACACGACGTAAGGATTGGCAAACATATCACCTTGCAGATAGATGCTGCTACCAAAGAAGAAGCTAAACAACTGGCTGAAGTGGCCTGTCAGAAACTGCTGGCTAACCAGGTAATGGAATCTTTCGAAGTAAGCATCCAGTAAAAAATCAGCAATTACGGATTACGAATGTCGAATTACGAATGAGCCTATAGCATCTATGATCGTCGCTGCATGTCATTCGTAATTCGTAATTTGTAATCCGCAATTGTATGAAGTTATATCTTGTTCCTTCTCCTATAGGCAATCTGGCCGATATCACCTACCGCGCAGTCAAAGTACTGGAAGAAGCGGACCTGGTGCTGGCGGAAGACACCCGCACCTCAGGGATCTTATTGAAGCATTACAATATCAATAAGCCCATCACTCCCTACCATCAGCATAACGAACATAAAGTCCTGCAGCACCTGGTACAGCAGCTCCAGGCAGGTAAGACCATGGCCCTCATCACCGATGCAGGTACCCCGGGCGTTTCCGATCCGGGATTTCTCCTGGTACGTGAATGTAACAGGGCAGGCATACCCGTTGAATGCCTGCCAGGCGCTACTGCCTTTGTACCGGCACTGGTCAACAGCGGTATCCCGATGAACCGTTTCGCTTTTGAAGGATTTCCGCCCCTGAAAAAGGGACGTCATACCCTGTTTACCCAGCTGGCTACGGATGAGCGTACACTGGTGTTTTATGAATCTCCCCAGCGGCTGGTCAGAACACTGGCCGACCTGATTACCTACTTCGGACCAGACCGCCAGTGCTGCGTTAGCAGGGAACTGACCAAAATGTTTGAAGAGAATAAAAGAGGTACCTTACAGGAGGTGCATGATTATTTTAACGAAAAAGGGGTAAAGGGGGAAATCGTCCTCGTTGTCGAAGGTAAAGCATAAAACCCGCTTGTCAATTTCATGCAAATTCATATCGATAATAAACTTAGATTAACGTAATCTCAGATCAACGTAACTCAATTTAACGCAAACAAGAACTTAAGGATGACGCAAACGAGAGTAATGAAATGCCTGCTGGCATGCCTGTTCATTGCCGGTTGGCAAAGCACAGAGGCTCAATCGGACCGCTGGCAGCAAAGAGTAAAGTATGTGATGGACATCGATATGGATGTTGCTGCCCACCGCTTTAGCGGCAAACAGAAACTGCAATACACCAACAATTCACCCGACACCCTGTTTAAGGTATTTTATCACCTTTACTGGAACGCATTCCAGCCCAACAGCATGATGGATGTGCGCAGCCGTGAACTGGGACAAACGGTGATATACAGGGACAAGAACGGTAATGAAAGACGTGACTGGGACGGCCGTGTAACAGACCGTATTTCCAAACTGCAACCCGACCAGATCGGTTATCAGAAGATCCTTTCGCTGAAAAGAGATGGCGCCAGCCAGTCATATAACGTTATTGGTACCATCCTCGAAGTACCCCTGGCTAAGCCTATCCTGCCGCATACCACTACTACGTTTGATATGGAGTTTGAAGCGCAGGTGCCTGTACAGATCCGGCGCAGCGGCCGTAACAACTCCGAAGGTGTGGATTACTCCATGGCGCAGTGGTATCCTAAGATGTGTGAGTATGACTATGAAGGATGGCATCCTACGCCTTACATCGCCCGTGAGTTCTATGGTGTATGGGGCGACTATGATGTGAAAATCGCTATCGATAAAAAGTTTGTCGTAGCAGCTACCGGATATCTGCAGAATCCTAACCAGATCGGCTATGGCTATGAAATGGCCGGCACAAAGGTGTTGCGCCCGGCAGGCGATAAGCTGACCTGGCATTTCTCGGCGCCTAATGTGCATGACTTTGTCTGGGCGGCAGATCCTGACTATAAACATATCACGCAGCAGGTGGATGGCTTTACAGCACATTTCTTCTACATCGAGAATGATATTACGAAAAATACCTGGCCGCAATTAGCCAAAATGATCCCTGATGCCTATAAATACATTAAAGCACATTATGGTCCTTATCCTTACAAGAGCTATTCCTTCATACAGGGAGGAGATGGTGGTATGGAGTATCCGATGGCTACACTGATCATGGGCAATGGCAAAATAGAAGGCTTATACGGTCTGGCTGCACATGAATGGATGCACACCTGGTACCAGGGCATGCTGGGAACCAATGAAAGCCTCTATCCATGGATGGATGAAGGGTTCACTACTTTCGCTGAAAACAATGTAGTATATCACACACTGGATTCTCTGAGGTCACCTTCGCCTCAGACAGGTGCGTACAATGGTTATTTTTCTCTGGTAAGAAGCGGTTATGAAGAACCTTTGAGCACACACTCCGATCATTATAACAGCAACTTTGGTTACAGTCAGTCTGCCTATTCAAAAGGAGCGGTATTCCTGGAACAGCTGGGGTACATTATCGGTGCTGCTGTGCGTGACAGAGGGCTTTTAAGATACTATTGGGAATGGCGTTTCAAGCATCCCAATGTGAACGATTTTGTTCGTGTGATGGAGAAAGAAAGTGGTCTGCAACTGGATTGGTATAAACAGTACTTTGTATATACCACTAAGCATATTGACTATGGTATCGACACTGCATTTGAGAACAGCGGTAAAACAATTGTAAGGCTGAAGCGTATCGATAAGATGCCTATGCCGATAGACCTGCTGATCACTGCGAAAGATGGTAAGAAAGTGATGCATTACGTGCCCATGTCCCTGATGTTCGGCTCCAAGCCTGCGGAAGACAGCACGCCCCGTGTCGTACATGATTACTGGCCATGGACTAACAGGACTTATGATGTGGAAGTAGATATGCCGCTGAGCGAGATCGCCAGCATTGAAATTGATCCGAGTGCAAGAATGGCGGATTTGGATAGGAGTAATAATGTAATGACAAGATAACAGCTAAATAATTTCTGATGATAACAGGTTGCTTTTGAAAGAAGGCAACCTGTTTTTTTATGGTAAATAAAAAAGGCCGTTCCTTTCAGAACAGCCTTTCTATGACAATAGTCTATCTATCTAAAAAACGGCTTGCTATTCCAGCACATCACAGTAAAATCCCTGCTTCTTTACAAATTCAATCACATCATCTTCCTGCACTTTCATCTCTGTAATGCGTAATACCTTATCGCAGTCCTCCAGGTCAACATGGCAATGACCTACTTCAAATCTGTTACGGATAGCCTGCAGTATATTTTGCCTGTCTTCCTGTGTAGCTATATTGGTTTTGAATATACCTATCATGGCAAATGGTGTTAAGTAGTTTACAGCTAAACTTTGCATTATGGATTTGTTTCTGTTTTCTGCTGATCTTTTGGTTCATTGTAAAAGCCTTCGTTTCCCCAGCGGTTGGGCATACCGCAGCGGCGTAATTTCTCGCGCAGTTTATCTCTTTCTTCCTCTGACATATTTTCCATTCTCTCCATCATTTTTCTGCGCCATTGTTGCTTGGCACGCATACCCCAGGGGCCGCCACCGCTGCCATGCCATCCGAAGAGGAGTTTACCAAGCAGGCAAAGACCAATGGCCTGCCAGAAGGTAATGAGCGGACCGTGGAAGAGGTCTGGTATCAGGCAGTTCCAGAGTATCTGAACGGCGAAGCCAATGAAACAAAAGAAGATGGCGCCAAGTACAATGAACTTTAACACATGCACAATCTTCGGAGTACGACGTTTCATATATAATGTTTTTAATCTTTTAAAAGCTCTTTATACAGTTCCGCCAGCCGTTCACGTAAGTACAGCACTGCATATCTTTTTCTGGATAATAAGGTATTGACGGATATACCTGTTTCGGCAGACATCTCCTTAAAGGACTTGCCTTCTATTTCATGTTGCAGAAACACCATGCGTTGGTCCCCGGGCAATTCATCAATAGCTTCCATAATAGACTCGGCTATTACTTTACGGGTCATGGGCGCATCACTCAGCGCACCCGGGTCGGCTATCATTTCTGAAAGGAACAGGGTCTCTTCTCCATCCTGCTCACGGGTATGTTCGCTGAAGGTGGATTCGCGTTTCTTACGGAACCAATCGGTGATCTTATTACGGGTTACAGTGAACAGCCAGGCGGTAATAGAGTCGATCTGACTCCCCAGGCGGGAATATTCTGTAAACTGGTAAAAAACGTCCTGTAATATGTCTTCCGCGTCAGCTACATTATTCACCCGTTTCCGGATAAAATGAAGTAAGCGTTTGCGCTCCTGCCGCACCGTTTCCTGGATGCGCTCATTTTGTTCTGCAGCCATAGCCAGAGGCGTTTTTTTAAGGAGCAATTCTTTCATCTTACTAAGGGAGACGAAAAAACAGAATGGATATTTTACAGTTTACGAAATTTTTATAATATTTCCGGGCTTATTTTGTGAGAGCTATTGATTTTCAATTATTTATTTACTACAACAATGTGCTTTTCCAGGAAAAATTCTTCCGGGAACAGTTTGTAGATATTCGTCAGGCGGGGACGTACACCGCTATCTGCTATCTCCCCGGTCAGATCGCCGCCTTTCAGGCAGATCAGTCCGGGTTGCTGTTCATGGGCGGGCGCTTTCTTCAAAACCGGCTTACTCCAGCGCCACAGGTCTTTCAATGGCGCTACTGCACGGGAAACTACCATGTCAAACTTACGGTCTTTGATATCTTCGACGCGTGTATGGGCGGAACTGACGTTCTTCAGGCCCAGCGCCTCGGATACGCCCTGCACCACCTTGATCTTTTTACCGATGGAATCTACCAGGTGAAACTGCACTTCCGGGAAGAAGATGGCCAGGGGAATGCCAGGGAAGCCACCGCCCGTGCCCAGGTCGAGTATCTGCATCCCTGTCGGGAAGTCGGCAATGGCCGCAATACTGAGGGAGTGCAGCACATGTTTCTCGTACAAGGCGTCAATGTCTTTACGGGAAATCACATTGATCTTTTCGTTCCATTCCTGGTATAAACCTGCCAGGGCCTTTAACTGCGCTAATTGTGTATCCGTAAAGTCAGAGAAGTATTTGAGTACGATATCCATGATTGTAGTGATGGTCTGTAAATTGATGCAAATGTAAAGAGGATGTACCAATAAAAAACGGCTGCCTCTTTTTGAGACAGCCGCCGGTATGTCTTGTAGTTCACTACTACCACCTGTTCTTTGACTTGAACAGCAGGGCAGGAGTGAGGATAATATAGTATAAGCACATAAAGAAATCCATGAACAGGCTGAACTTGAAGAGGTCTGACTCATCCAGTTTGCGCATCGCCATGAAAGAGATCACAGATTGCAAAAGCAGTTTTCCTCCGAAAATAGCCAGCGTATATATGCGCAACGGTTCATAGAAGATGCTTGCAAAGAACAGCGGATAGAATAAAAAGTGACTTAAAGAGAACAGGCCCAGCAGGAGCTTATGACTGAAGCGGTAATGCTTGCCGGTGGACATATGCCTGGTCTTCTGCTGAAACCATTTCTTCCAGCTGGTCTTTGGTTCTGAATAAGTGAAGGCTTGTTTGTTGATCACCACCCCCACATTATGCCGGTTGGCAGCTGCATTGACAAACAGGTCGTCATCGCCGGAGGCAATATGGTGGTGTGCTGTAAAGCCTTTATGACGGTTGAACAGTTCGCGTTTGTAAGCCAGGTTACGGCCTACGCCCATATAGGTGATGCCGCTGAGGGCAAAAGAAAGGTATTGTAATGCACTGAAAAAGGTCTCGTAGCGGATCACCTTGTTCAACAGGCCCGGTTTCTTCTCGTAAGGACTGTAACCCAGTACGATCTCTTTGCCATCCGTAAATCCCTGGCTCATCAGTGATAGCCAATAGGTGCTGGCAGGTTTACAGTCAGCATCTGTCAGCAGTATGTTTTCGTATCTGGCACTTCTGATGCCCATGGAGAGCGGGAATTTTTTTCCGGGGATGAATTTGGCGGCTTGTTTGATCTCGATATGGCGGTAATGAGGATATCCGGGCTCGATAGAACGGAGGTAATACTTGGTGTCGTCTTCAGAATTGTCATTGACTACGATCACCTCATATGCCGGCTTTTTCTTGTCGTGATACCTTTGCAACAACACCGACGGCAAATTCTTCTGAAGATTCAGCTCCTCGTCTTTCGCGCAGATGATAACGGAGCATTCCTTATCGGGATCGATATCATTTTCGAAGGTACGGCGATAAAAAGCTACCCGGGAAAAGAAAAACAGGTAATACAATATTTGTATGGCTGCAACGGTAGCAAAAGCGTAAAAGGCTAATAAGCCCAAGTTATACAACATAGCAACAACAAATATATACGTTTTTAGTTATCTGTATAAGCCTGTGGAAAAAAAGATTTTTTAATGAGAATGAACTGTTTACAATCGCCCGGAGAGACGGGTGCTTTCCCGGCCCCGAATGAAGGTTTCTGCATAATTCCCCTTATTTTTGCCCCCTGAAAATGGCAGGAATAGCCTCAAGCATTCAGATACCGAGATGAATTTTGAACTGATAACAACAGATAGCAACAGTAAAGCCCGTGCCGGCGAGATCACCACAGGTCACGGCAGGATCGAAACGCCTATTTTCATGCCGGTAGGCACTGTAGGCAGTGTAAAAGCAGTGACGCAGGAACAGTTGCGCGATGATGTGCAGGCTCAGATCATCCTGGGAAATACCTATCACCTGTACCTTCGCCCCGGTATGGATGTACTGTCGCAGGCAGGTGGGTTACATAAATTTAATGGCTGGGACAGACCCCTGCTGACAGACAGTGGCGGATACCAGGTGTTTTCCCTGGCAGCCAACCGCAAGATCAAGGAGGAGGGGGTTGTATTCCAGTCACATATCGATGGCTCCCGTCACCTGTTCACGCCGGAGAATGTAATGGACATCCAGCGGACCATCGGGGCCGACATTATTATGGCCTTTGATGAATGCCCGCCATACCCTTCGGAATACCGATATGCCAAAAAGTCGATGGAACTGACCCACCGTTGGCTGGACCGCTGTATCAAACGCCTGGCGGAAACACAACCCGCCTATGGTCATGAGCAGACCTTGTTCCCTATTGTACAGGGCAGCACCTATAAAGACCTGCGTACTATCTCGGCTACAGAGATCGCCGCCAGGGATTGTGCCGGCAATGCCATCGGCGGCCTGAGCGTAGGCGAGCCGGAACAGGATATGTATGAAATGTGTGGACTGGTATGCGATATCCTGCCCGAACAGAAGCCCCGCTACCTGATGGGGGTGGGCACTCCCTGGAACATCCTGGAGAATATTGCCCTGGGGGTAGATATGTTCGATTGCGTAATGCCTACCCGTAACGGACGTAATGGTATGCTGTTCACCTGGAATGGCGTAATAAATATCAAAAACAAGAAATGGGCGACCGATTTTACCCCGGTAGATGAGAACAGTGCCTGTTTTGCCAGCAACCGTTACACCAAGGCTTACCTGCGCCATTTATTTGCCGCGGGGGAGATCCTGGGGATGCAGCTGGCCAGTATCCATAATATTGCTTTTTACCTGGAACTGGTGAAGGAAGCCAGGAAGCAGATCCTGGCCGGTAATTACGCCAGCTGGAAAAATACTATGGTGCCACAGTTGAAACAAAGACTTTAGATTTATATTATCTTGCCCTTATATGACAAAGATAGACTGGTATATCCTACGTAAGTTCATAGGTACCTTTATTTACTCCCTCATGATCCTTCTGATCATTTCCGTAGTGATAGACGTGACGGAGAAGATTGACGACTTCATGAATAATAACCTGTCTTTCTACACGATCGTAGTAGACTACTACTTCGGCTTTATCCCGCATATCGCCGCATTGTTGTTCCCGCTCTTTATTTTCATCTCTGTGATCTTCTTCACTTCCAAGATGGCTTACAGGACTGAGATCATCGCCATCCTGTGTAGCGGGGTCAGTTTCCGCCGCTTTTTACGCCCCTACTGGATAGGAGCGCTCCTTTTCGGAGGCCTGCTGTGGCTGGGGAACAGGTGGACCGTGCCTATAGCCAATAAGATCAGGACCAAGTTCGAAAATGCCTATGTGCATAAACAGTCGGCTCAGCAGAATATATATGATAAGACCATCCGCGTGGACAGTTTTACCTATGTCACTTTCGGATCTTATGACCCTAACTATAAAAGTGGCGCCAACTTCCTGCTGGAAGACGTGCATGGACAGAACATTATGTTCAAGATGAAGGCCGACAGGGTGACCTGGGACTCTACCACCAATATGTGGAAACTGGACTACGTGACCATGCGCTCTATCAACGGGCTGAAGGAACACTGGTGGACGAAAACAGATACTTCGATAAAGATTGCCCTGCATCCGAAAGAGATGTACGAAGAGTCAAATATACAGGAGGCCATGACAACTCCCGAACTGAACAGGTTCATTGCCAGGGAGGAGCTGAGAGGGGCAGAAGGACTGAACATATTCTATGTTGAAAAATACAGGCGTACAGCCTCCTGCGGGGCAGTGATCATCCTTACACTGATTGGTGGGATTATTGCTTCTAAAAAAGTAAGGGGAGGAAGTGGATTACACCTGGCTGTGGGAATAGTGATCAGCGCCAGCTACATTATCTTCCTGCAGTTTGCCACGGTATTTTCTATTAAGGCAGACCTCAATCCTTTGCTGGCGGTGTGGATACCTAACTTCCTGTTTGGAGGGCTGGCTTTCTGGCTGTATCTGCGGGCGCCGAAATAAAATTTCACATTTCTTTAATTTATCGTGCGTAACATTAATATTTACTTATTTGTATATTGGAAATCAGTTGTTTGAAAGTTATTTCGTTAATAGTTACCTGTAATTCCATGATTATAAGCAGCTAAAGTTTTCAACAAATCATTACTTTTGACAATTGATCCGATTTTTTGTTATCATTACCTAATCAACAGTTTAAAATGGGGTATATAAAAGAAAAATTCAAGGTAAAGGCCGATGAGCTCAATGCGGAAGTGAAGGACCTCGTGAAGAACCATGGCAATAAGAAGATAGAGGATGTTACATTGGCCCAGGTATACCAGGGAATGCGTGGCATCACTGGCTTGGTGACAGAAACATCATTACTGGATGCAAACGAAGGGATCCGTTTCCGTGGATATTCCATTCCGGAACTGAGGGAGAAAATGCCAAAAGTTAAAGGTGGTGCTGAGCCTTTGCCGGAAGGATTATTTTACCTGATGTTGATAGGAGAACTGCCCTCAGAAGCAGACGTGCAGCACCTCTCTAACCAGTGGGCACGCCGCTCTCATGTGCCTAACCACGTTTTTGCTGCTATAGACGCCCTGCCGGTGACTACGCACCCGATGACCATGTTCACCGTAGGTGTAATGGCCATGCAGACAGAATCTGCTTTTGCGAAAGCTTACGCAGAAGGCATGAATAAAAAGGATTACTGGAGCGTGATGTACGACGATGCAATGGATCTCATTGCCCGTCTGCCACGTATCGCTGCGTATATTTATCGCCGTAAATATAAGAACAACAACCACATACAACCGAACGGTCTCCTGGACTGGGCTGGTAACTTTGCTCACATGCTGGGTTATGAAGATGAAGGCTTCAAAGAACTGATGCGTCTCTATATGACCATTCACGCTGACCACGAAGGCGGTAACGTGAGCGCACATACTACCCACCTGGTAGGTTCTGCGCTGAGCGATGCTTACCTGTCATTCGCTGCAGGTATGAACGGTCTGGCTGGTCCGCTGCATGGTCTCGCTAATCAGGAAGTGATCAAGTGGATACTTGACATGCGTGAAGAGCTGGGTGGTGGTATGCCTACCAAACAGCAGATCGAAGATTACGTACGTAAGACCCTGAGCGAAGGTAAAGTAGTACCCGGCTACGGTCACGCTGTGCTGCGTAAGACAGATCCCCGTTTCACCGCACAGATGGAGTTTGCAAAGAAACACCTGTCTGACGATGAGCTGGTACGTATCGTATGGCTGGTATATGAAACCGTGCCACCGATCCTGGAAAGCCTCGGTAAGATCAAGAACCCATGGCCTAACGTAGATGCGCATTCCGGTGCACTGCTGGTACATTATGGCCTGGTAGAATATGAATTCTATACTGTATTGTTCGGCGTATCCCGCGCGCTGGGTGTACTGGCTTCCCTGTGTTGGGACCGTGCGCTTGGTTTCTCTCTCGAAAGACCTAAATCCGTTACTACAGAATGGATGAAGCAATTTGTGGAAGGTAAGGTAGAAGCTGAGTAAACACCAGTTACCAATAATATTCTAAAGAGGCTGTATCCAAAGTACAGCCTCTTTTTATTCATGCACTTGCAGAGAAGGGCCAGTATTTAAGCGATTTCAGGACCTTCGTTTATTTTTGATACATCCTCGTTATTTTTGTGCCCTGCTTATTGAGAAAAGCCTGACCTTTAAAAAAGCAAAATAGCATGTCCGCAGGCCGGGAACATTCACCTGTCTGAGGAATGTCGTCTATGGATTTTAAAAACGCCATATTATCCAATCCGATAGAGTATCTGAAGGGAGTAGGCCCCCAGCGGGGAGAACTGCTGCGCAAAGAGATAGGAGTCCACACCTTCAGGGATCTGCTGTATTATTTTCCTTTCCGCTATGTGGACCGCACAAAAGTGGAAAAGATCATCAGTCTGCATATGCAGATGGATTATGTACAGATCCGCGGAAAGATCACCCGCCTGGAAGTGATAGGAGATAAGCGCGCTAAAAGGCTGGTGGCCACCCTGCGGGATGAAACCGGAGAGATATCGCTGGTATGGTTCCAGGGCTGGCAATGGATGGAAAAGTCGCTGCAGCAGAACGTGTCTTACCTGGTATTCGGGAAGATCTCTGTTTTCAATGGCTACCTGCAGATGTCGCACCCCGAAATGGACCTGCTGACGGAAGAAATTGCCGCCGGGAAACCTTTCCTGGAACCGGTCTATTATACTACTGAAAAACTAAAAGCCCGGGGTCTGACAGCTAAAGCCATCGGCAAGCTGACAAAGTCTTTATTGGAACAATTGTCTCCCGGAGAGATACCTGAAAATATTCCCCAGTCCATCCTGCAGCAATACCGGCTGATGGACCGGGCAAAAGCTTATTTTAAGATCCACCTGCCGGCGGGAGAGGATGATGCTAACCAGGCCCGCCGCAGGCTGAAATTTGAAGAGCTGTTCCTTGCCCAGATCAGGATCTGCCGGCTGAAGATCAGGCGGCAGCAGTTGTCGCACGGTTTCATCTTCAATACCGTAGGCGAAGCATTTAACACATTTTACAATCATCACCTGCCTTTCTCACTGACAGGGGCGCAGAAACGCGTACTGAAAGAGATCCGTCAGGATACCACCACCGGCAGGCAAATGAACCGCCTTATACAGGGCGACGTGGGTAGCGGAAAAACAATGGTTGCCCTGCTTACCATGCTGCTGGCGGTCGATAATGGTTTTCAGGCCTGCCTGATGGCGCCTACCGAGATCCTCTCCCAGCAACATTATAAAAGTATTGCCGGCCTGCTGGAAAATATGCCGGTAAAGGTGGCGCTGCTTACCGGCAATGTGAAGGGTAAAGCCCGGAAGCAGATCCTGAAAGAAGTGGAAGAAGGGGAGATCCATCTGCTGATCGGCACCCATGCTCTGCTGGAAAACCAGGTCGTTTTCAAGAACCTGGGTATGGCCATTGTTGATGAACAACACCGGTTTGGGGTAGCACAGCGTGCCCGCCTTTGGGAAAAGAACGTTATACCACCACATATACTTGTCATGACGGCAACTCCTATTCCCCGCACCCTGGCCATGACCGTATACGGAGACCTGGATGTGTCGGTCATTGACGAGCTGCCGCCGGGCCGTAAACCTATTACGACGGTACACCGTACGGAGTTCCAGCGGCCCCAGGTCATGGATTTTATTAAAGACGAGATCAGGAAAGGCCGGCAGGCATATATCGTATATCCGTTAATTGAAGATTCTGAAACGCTGGATTATGAAAACCTGATGAAAGGGTATGAGGAGGTGAAAGCGTTTTTCCCTGAGCCCCAATATTATATCAGCATGGTGCATGGCCGCCAGCCGGTAGAAATGAAAGAGGCCAACATGCAGCGTTTTGTAAAAGGCGATACGCAGATCATGGTAGCCACTACGGTCATAGAAGTAGGGGTGAACGTACCTAATGCCTCCGTGATGGTGATTGAGAGCACCGAAAGGTTCGGCCTTTCCCAGTTGCACCAGCTGCGCGGGCGCGTGGGAAGGGGAGCGGAACAGTCCTTTTGTATCCTCATGACGGGCAACAAGGTAGGCGCCGATTCAAAAGAACGTATCCAGGTAATGGTACAAACAAATGATGGTTTCGTCATATCTGAGAAAGATATGGAACTGCGGGGCCCCGGCGATATCGAAGGTACCCGCCAGAGTGGGCTGCTTGACCTGAAACTGGCCGATATTGTGGAGGACAGGCCCATACTGGAAGCCGCCCGCGCCAGTGCGGAAAAAATACTACAGGAAGATCCGGATTTGTCAGCACCTGAGAATCAATCCTTACAGCGGTTTCTGGCCGCCCAGCAAGGAAAATCTCAGTGGAGTAAAATTTCCTGAGCAACTTTTACGTTTATTATTTAAATGCGCCCCGGCAAGCTGGTATATTGACTTATTTTAAACTCCGGCCCGTTTCCGCCATCTATATTAATAACCGCCGGCGTTTTGGGATAATGCTACTAATTGATTTGGCGCTGTTCTTGCGGTAACAAATGTACCGCTGTCTGCGTTATTACGTATTATATAAGTGATAAAGAACTAGGAATAAACATTTTAAATCTACTCCGTTGAATTTTACTTTCCCTATAGGCTGCTTGGCTTTCCTTTTTTCGCTTTTTACGGGCGTAATGGCCAGTGCGCAGGTGCAGGTACAGGAAATCTATGACAACAAACCCCTGCAGTTTACTGAGAACAAAGGACAGTGGAACGGTGATTTCCTTTATAAAACTGATATGGGCGGAGGGGCCGCCTTTCTCAAACGTACAGGCTTTACATTCCTGCTACAGGACAAAAAACAACGCGATGCGCTGGCCGAAAGGATACATGGCCATGCACATGGTGGTAAAGATTCTGTTGTATGGGTGCCCGATCCCAGCTATGCTGCCAACGTGAAGTCCGGCGCTGTAAATAATGCAGCTGCCCGGAAGGAAGATGGCGATGCTGGTGGAACGCTGCCGCTTCCCGAAGTAAAAGGGCATGCATATGAGGTGAGCTTCCTGAACGCCGGAACGCCTGAAATCACTGCCGAAAAAGCGTCTGAAAGTTATGCCAACTACTTCATCGGCAATGACCCTAAAAAATGGGCCTCCGGTGTAAGATCTTATCAACTCGTTAATTACAAGGCATTGTACAAGGGCGTTGACATGCAGGTGTATTCGGAAGCAGGTGTGCTGAAATATGACCTCATCGTACAACCCGGCGCTGATCCTTCCCAGATACAGCTGCAATATACAGGCGTGGACAAACTGGAGATCAAAAAAGAACAGCTGATCATCACAACCTCCGTAGGTACCGTTACAGAACAGATGCCCTTTGCATATCAGTACATTGACAATCAGCGTGTATCCGTGAAAGTATCTTATGTACTGAGCGGATTGAAACTGAAGTTCAAGGTCTCCGGCAAATATGATAGTAATTATCCCCTGGTGATAGATCCTTCCTACATCTTTTCCACCGTATCGGGCTCACAGGCTGATAACTGGGGGTTCACTGCTACCTACGACAATGTGGGCGCCTTCTATGGCGGTGGTATTGTATTCAATGTAGGATACCCTGTTACGCCCGGTGCAGTGCAGAATACTTATGCTGAAGGTGGTTTTGATATCGGTATCAGCAAGTTTTCTGCAAATGGCCGTAACCTGATATATGCCACCTACCTGGGTGGCGGTGGTAAGGAACAGCCACATAGTCTCTTTGTAGATCCTGCCGGTAACCTGGTGATCTCAGGAAGAACTACCTCCGGCAATTTTCCCGGCGCCGCTTCCAATAACGGTCAGCCGGTAGTAGTCGGCAACCGTGGTGGATGGGATATTGCCGTTACAAAGCTCAATGCCACAGGTTCCGCCATCATCGGTTCTATGATTGTGGCCAGTCCTGGCGATGACGGTGTGAATATCAGGGAAGACAGAACCCTGGGCGCTTCTGTGCTGCTGCGTAACTATGGTGATGATGCCCGTAGCGAAGTGGTGATAGACAACACCGGCAATATCTATGTGGCCAGCTGTACCCGCTCTGATAGATTCCCGGTAACATCCGGCGCCTTTCAGACGGCTTTCGGCGGTGCACAGGACGGCGTGATACTCAAAATAGATCAGAATTGTTCCAACCTGCTCTGGGCCAGCTTTATTGGTGGCAGTAAGGAAGATGCAGCCTATGTACTGGCCTTGAACGGCGGTACATTGTATGTTGCCGGCGGTACTGCCAGCAACAATTTCCCGATCAGGGGAAATCCCATCTATGGATCCTACAGAGGCGGCATATGCGATGGTTTTATTGCACATATCAGCGCCGACGGTACAAGTATATTGCAGAGTACCTATATGGGCGCCAACACGGTGGCGGCCGACCAGGTGTATGGCATCCAGCTGGACTCCAAAGGTTTTGTATACATCATGGGTACCACAGAGGGTACCTGGCCTGTACAGCAGGCGCCTAATACAGGCACATTTTACAATGACAACTCAAAACAATTCATTTCGAAACTGCAGCCAGACCTGTCAGCATTCGTGTACTCCACTACCTTCGGGAAAGGGGCTTCGACGCCCAGTATCTCACCGGTAGCTTTCCTGGTAGACCGTTGTGAAAACGTGTACGTATCCGGATGGGGTGGCGGTATTGACATTGACCTGCATTATCCGAATTCCAATACAGCAGGATTGCCGCTGAAGAATCCTTTACAGCGTACCACGGATACCCAGGACTTCTACTTCTTCGTATTACAGCGCGATGCTACCGATATCCTGTTTGGCAGCTACTTTGGTGGTAATGGTACTTATGAGCATGTGGATGGCGGTACCAGCCGTTTTGATCGTAACGGGGTGATCTACCAGGGTATCTGTGCATGGTGCCCAACCAACAGAACAGACTTCAGGCCCCGTTATCCGACTACACCGGGAGCATATGCAACAACAGCTCCGCCTAACTGTAACCTCGGCGCCCTGAAGATCGCCTTCAACCTGGATGGTGTAAAGGCAGGTATCAAAACACTGGAAAGAAGAACGAATTATTGTGTACCGGCTACCATTACTTTTGTTGATACTACACGTATACCGGCACAGACCTGGACATGGAATTTCGGAGATGGTTCCGCACCTGTAACCGGTAAAGACACCATTCAGCATACTTACAACAATCCGGGCAACTACAGGGTAACGCTCATCAAATGTGATCCTGCCAGTTGCAATGGTTGCGATACAGCAGTACTGGATCTGCGTATCCGTACAAACAGGGCTGACTTTGATATGACAGCGCAGCGTCTCCCGCCATGTGAAGACCTGAATTACCAGTTCAATTTCGCTGCACTAACGCCACCGAATCCTCCTTTCACCGCTACTTCCTTTACGTTGAATTTCGGTGATAATACACCTTCAATTCCAGTAGGGCCAGGCAATTTCCCAGCTACGCACCGCTATGCGGCAGAAGGCGTGTACAACGCAACATTGACCCTCGTGGATACGAACTATTGTAATGCACCGCATATCGATACGGTACCATTGCGTGTAGCACAGAATGTAAGGGCTTCTTTCGTTGCGCCCGACAGCACCTGTGTACCTGCTACCATTGAGTTTGTGAATACGACCCTGGGAGGTGAAACATTTGCATGGGACTTCGGTGACGGCACTACATCAACTGAAGTGAATCCTGTACACATATATCCTAATGCGGGCAGTTATCCGGTATCGTTACATGTAGTAGATAACAACACCTGTAACAAAACCGACGACACCACCATGGTGATCAACGTGTTCCCGCCGCCAACAGCCGACTTTACTTTTGCACCAACGAAACCGGTGGAAAATACGCCTGTCACTTTTACGAACCAGTCTTCTCCTGATGCTGTCAGCTTCCTGTGGGAATTTGGAGACGGAGAGGGTTCTACACAAACGAATCCGGCGCACCAGTACAACAAGACCGGAATATTTGATGTATACCTAATATCCTCAAACAGCGCGGGTTGTACGGATACAGCCCACAAGCAGGTGAGTGCTATCGTAATACCGCTGTTTGATATCCCATCCGCGTTCTCACCGAACAGGGATGGTGTAAATGATGTATTCCTGGTAAAAGGATTTGGTATTGCCAAGTTTAATATGAAGATCTATAACCGCTGGGGCCAGATGGTGTTTGAATCCATTGATCCGTTGATAGGATGGGACGGAAGCTTTAAAGGTGCAGTGCAACCAATGGACGCCTATGCATATGTGATCAACGTACAGTTCAGTGACGGTACCACAGCCACCAAGAATGGAAGTGTAACCTTGTTAAGATGATGATATGAAGCAGATTTTTAAACACATCGCAGGTTGTATAATGTTGTTAACCGCAACATTGGAAGGGAATGCACAGGATATGCATTTCTCGCAGTACTTCAATTCACCGCTCCTTACAAACCCTGCTAATACAGGCTTCATTCCGGACGGCAACTACCGTATCGGCATCAATTACCGTAACCAGTGGGCCAGTATCCCGGTTCCTTATAAGACCATGTCAGTCTTTGGAGATTTTCAGTTGTTCCGTGACAGGCTTGAATATGGCTGGTTAGGTTTAGGCGGTGTAGTATTAAGGGACGTGGCAGGCAGTGGTAATCTGACCTCCACCAAAGCATACGCATCTATCGCCTATCACCAGTTGCTGGGACAGAGCAGCCTGTTATCGCTGGGCTTCAATGTAGGATCTGCCAGTAAAAGGGTAGATGTAACGAAACTGACCTTCGGCGACCAGTGGAATGGAAAGTTCTTTGACGCCCAGGTACCTACTGCAGAACCTTTCAGCCAGACAAAGATCTCTTACTTTGATATGCAGGTAGGGATGAACTATGCCTATTTCCCTACAGACAATATCTACATTAATGTCGGTGTATCGGCACAACACATCAATACACCAAGGGAAACATTCTTCGCAGGAGATAATGAGATTGCACGCCGGTACATCGCCTTCCTGAACGGAAGCTTTAAACTGAGCGATAAAGTGATAGTGAATCCCTCCGCCTACTACGCAAGGCAGGCCAGAGCTACAGAGAAAGTGTTTGGTGGTAACCTGGCCTATAATCTTTCCGGCGACGGAGGAACACAGTTGTATGGTGGCGCCTATTACCGTATGAACGACGCGGCCGTATTCCTGGTGGGATATCAGCTGAACAGGGTGAAGATCATGTTCAGTTACGACGTAACCACATCATCATTGGCACAGTTCAATAACCGCCGCGGCGCTTATGAGATTGGTATTGTTTATACCGGCTTGTATCCCAACCGTAGTTTTACAGGCGCCAGAAGGTCTGTTATTTGTCCTTCGTTTTAACAGGATGCTTTTTCCTATTTTTGTTACATGATCGATTTTGCGAAAGTAAATACCCGCCATCTCGAAGCTTTTCGTGAGATAGTAGGGACGGCGTATGTGATAGTTGATACAGAGCACCTGGACAACTATGCACATGATGAAACAGAAGATTTGCACTATCTGCCAGAGGTGGTGTTGAAACCGGATACTACCGAACAACTGAGCCGCATTATGCGCTTGTGCCAGCAGGAAGGCCTGCCGGTCACGCCCCGCGGCGGTGGTACAGGTCTGAGCGGTGGCGCATTGCCACAATGGGGCGGTGTGCTTATCTCCATGGAACGGTTTAACCGGATCCTTGACCTGGATGAAAGGAACCTGCAGGTGACCACTGAACCCGGTGTGATCACAGAGGTATTGCAGGACGCTGTAAAAGAAAAGGGCTTATTTTATCCTCCCGACCCCAGCAGCAGAGGCTCCTGCTTTATCGGGGGGAATATTGCAGAGAACTCCGGAGGGCCTAAAGCTGTTAAATATGGGGTAGTGAAGGACTACGTGCTGAACCTGGAAATGGTACTTCCCTCCGGGGATGTGATCTGGACGGGGGCTAATGTGCTGAAAAATGCCACCGGCTACAACCTGACGCAGCTGGTGGTAGGTAGTGAAGGTACACTGGGCATTGTTACCAAGATCGTACTCCGCCTGATACCACTGCCGAAGTTCAACCTCCTGATGCTGGTGCCTTTCCGGTCTGCTGAAAATGCCTGTGCAGCAGTAAGCGCTATCTTCCGGGCAGGGTTCACGCCTTCCGCCATGGAATTCATGGAAAGGGATGCCCTGGATTGGGTGAGCAAGTATGTAGACAGCAGCACTGTTAAAATAGAAGATGATGTGCAGGCCCACCTCCTGATAGAAGTGGACGGAAACTATCCCGATGTGCTGATGCAGGAGATGGAAGGAATCGCAGGCGTAGTGACTGAGTTCGACTGTGGGGAGATCCTTTTTGCAGAAGATCATCAGCAGAAAGAAGAGCTCTGGAAATTGCGCCGCCGGGTGGCGGAAGCTGTCAAGGCCAATTCTGTTTATAAAGAGGAAGACACTGTAGTACCAAGGGCAGAACTACCGGTGTTGCTGAAAGGTGTAAAAGACATAGGACGTAAATATGGTTTCCATTCTGTGTGTTACGGACATGCGGGCGATGGTAACCTGCATGTGAATATCATCCGGGGAGAACTGACGGAAGAGCAATGGAACGGTACGCTGAAAGAAGGTATCCGCGAGATCTTCCTGCTGGTAAAGCAACTGGGAGGCACCATCAGCGGAGAACATGGAATAGGCCTGGTACAGAAAAGTTATATGGATGTGATATTCGATAACACCTCCATGCAATTGATGCGGCAGATCAAGCAGGTGTTTGACCCATCCAATATACTGAACAGGGGAAAGATTTTTGATTGATGATAAACCATTTAAAAGGACAGTAATATGAAACGTTTATTGTTGTGTTTTTTACTGCTGACAGCTGTACAACTGGTACATGCACAGTATTACAAAACAGATACAACCAGGAAGAAAGAATTTGATGCCTCCCGCCTCATTGTAGGTGGCTCCATGGGACTGGCATTTGGAGATTATACCAATATCAATATATCCCCGCTGGTGGGTTATCGTATTTCCCAGTTATTTGCGGCAGGTCTCGCCATCAATGCGCAATACGGGTCCGAGCGTTTCCGCGATTACTACGGTAATACCGGTCAGCGTAACCAGTACAGCATTTTTGGCGGTGGCGTATGGGGCCGCGTATATCCGCTGGATTTCCTTTTTATACACATCCAGCCGGAATATAATCACATTAATCTCAAAAGCACCTATTATGACACTGATCCGAAAACAGTGGTCAAGGACAGCTATGGCGTGAGCAGCTTGCTGATGGGAGGTGGCTATACACAACCTATCGGAGGCAATGCAGCATTCAGTATTATGGCTTTGTATGATGTACTGCAGGATAGCAGGTCTCCATACCAGAATGGGCTGATATTGCGTGTGGGTGCGACTATCGGATTGTAAGGGTAAAATTAGTTTGATAAAGGGATCAGGCATTTAATGCCTGATCCCTTTTGTTTTTCTGCTACTTAGCTGCCTCCCATAAGTAGCAGGGCGCAACCCGATATATGAGGCATTGGGCTACTAATATGAGATATCGGATATCAAATATCAAATATGAAATATGGATACGGATATGAGATACAGGCGCGCGCATATTGCGACAAGCTGCCCCAGCGCCTGCGTCTTTATACACCAGTTTTCCCGCATAACCCGGCAGCGTTAATTGTTAATTCCCAATAGTTTTTATCATGTTAGGAATTAACAAAGATTATCTGTATTTTAAGTAAAAATTGGCCCCCCTCAAGGTCAATATGATGAAACTAAACCACGTTGTATGAAAACACTGTACTGTTCACATGCCTGTACATGCAGGCTGTCATTATTACACCACTACTAACTTGGAAAGGAAAAAGCATTGAACGTTATGCGTTATGGCCAGCTATGGATAAAAATTATGTGGTATGTCAAACAACGGCAACTACATGTTCATAACGTGTTAAATGTTAAGCGGGTTTCTTTCAAGTTACCTGCTTCTTTTTAAGCATTGTTGCCCCATCAGCTTCAGCAATGTTGCTTTAGTTAACGCCATCCATATATGCTCAATGGACATGATGGGGGACTGATCTGTGTCTTAACTGTCCTGCTGCTTTATATTCGCTGTCATAATCCCGGCAGTTTTTCAGTATTTTAGCCAATTATAGAACAAACAACTCTCAGTAATGAACGATCGTTTAATGCATTTGAAGGAGAGAGACTGGACAGAAACAAAAGCACATTCCAGCTGGCAGATATTCAAGATCATGGCCGAGTTCGTGGATGGCTTTGAATCTCTCGCAAAAATGGGCCCCTGTATCTCTATATTCGGTTCTGCACGTACTAAACCCGGAAGCAGGTATTATGAACTGGCGCACGATATCGCCAAACGACTGGCGGATGAAGGCTTCGGCATTATCACGGGGGGAGGCCCCGGTGTTATGGAAGCCGCCAACAGAGGAGCGCAGGAAGTAAAAGGGAAATCTGTCGGTGTGAATATCTCACTGCCGCATGAACAGAACCCCAACCCGTATATTGACCATGACAAGAACATGCACTTTGATTACTTCTTTGTGCGTAAAGTAATGTTCACTAAATATTCACAGGGCTTTGTCATGATGCCCGGCGGCTTCGGCACCATGGATGAATTTTTCGAAGTAGCCACACTTATCCAGACCAAGAAAATGACGGAAACCCCAATGGTGCTGGTGGGCAGGGAATACTGGAGCGGGCTGCTGGAGTGGATCCGCAGCACCATGATGGAAAAGGAAAGCAATATTTCGCCGGAAGATCTGGGCCTGTTAAAGCTGTTTGATACAGCCGACGAAGTTGTGGAATACTTCAGGGTATTCTACACAACAAATAAGTTGCGCCCCAACTTCTAGCATTTATTGCCATATTTTTGCAAAAATTATACAACATGGATATAATTCCTGCTGCTGTAGAAGCGTTTGCAGAAAAGTATACAAGTCCTGAAACAGATGTGTTGAAACGGTTACACCGGGAAACATACCTGAAGGTAGAGCAACCGCATATGTTAAGCGGCCAGTTGCAGGGGCAGTTCCTGAGCCTGGTGAGCCATATGCTGCAACCGCTGAAGATACTGGAGATCGGGACATATACCGGTTACTCAGCTATCTGCCTGGCACAGGGATTAAAGGAGGGAGGTGTATTGCACACCATCGACATCAACGAGGAAAGAGAAGAAATGTGCCAGCGCTATTTTGTGGAAGCAGGATTATCCGGAAAGATAAAAATGCATATCGGTAAGGCAGCAGATATTATAACCCGGCTGGACGAAGTATTCGACCTGGTATTTATCGATGCAGATAAGACAGGCTACGGAAACTATTACGATCTGGTCTGGGATAAGATACGTCCGGGGGGATTTATACTGGCAGATAATGTGCTCTTTCATGGAGAGACATTACTGGAACCATCAAGACAAAGTACCAATGCCAAAGCAATGATCAGTTTCTGCGAAAAAGTAGCAGCTGACGGCAGGGCGGAACAGTTATTGCTGACGCTCAGAGACGGCCTGATGATCATCAGAAAGATAAACTGATCCACTTACGCTAACCGCACCCATTAAATTCAACATACATGCAACTAAGGAGATCTGTTTTAGTGTGTAGCTTCCTGTTTGGCTGCATGCCCATGCTGAGGGCTCAAACGCAAAACGCGAGTACCCAGCAGTATATCGCGAAGTATAAAGACATCGCTATTGCTGAAATGCAGCGTAGCGGTATACCTGCTTCCATCAAACTGGCACAGGGCATACTGGAAACACAGTCTGGCGGCAGCTGGCTGGTGCAAAACTCCAACAACCATTTCGGCATAAAATGTAAGAACAACTGGGCCGGCGAAAGTGTCAGGTATGATGATGATGCCCGCCAGGAATGCTTCCGCAAATATCCATCTGCAGCCGATTCCTATAAAGATCACTCAGATTTTTTGCGGAACAATCCCCGGTATGCGTTCCTCTTCCAGTTCCAGGAAGAAGATTATAAATCATGGGCCTATGGGCTGAAACAGGCAGGATATGCCACCAGCAACACCTATCCGCAGCAGCTCATAAAACTCATTGAAGATTACAACTTACAGCAGTACACGCTGGAGGGAGAAGGGGTAACCAAAGCCGGAACGAACAACGCCAAGACCGGCGATGAAGTGGTGGCATCGAAACCATCTAAAGCGCCCGTTGCGGGCACCGGTAAACCATCCGGCATTACCAAGGCCAATGCACCTAAAGGCGTGTTCCAGATCAACGATCGTAAAGTAATACTGGTACCTGCAGGGACCTCACTGATACAGATAGCCGATCAGCGGGATATCAAACTGCGTAACCTGGTTCACTACAACGACCTGCCGAATGATGATCCATTACCGAAAGAAACTTTCATCTTCCTGCAGAAAAAGGGTAAATCAGGTAAGAATGACTACCATACAGTAGCTGCGGGAGAAACCATGTACGACATTGCTCAGTCGGAAGGTATCCAGCTCCGCTGGTTACGCCGTCGTAATAAGATGAAGGAAGGAGAGGAACCGGAAATAGGAGAGCGGCTGGCATTAGCAGGTTACGCTAATAAAGCGCCCCGCCTTGCGAAAAATGCACCGGTAGAAGACCCTACAGAGGGCGACTTTAAGCCCGGGCAAATCGTTGAAGATGTCAGAACAGAAATGGAACGGCAGGAGGAAATAGCACAGCAGAACGCAGCACAGCAACAGCAACAGAACAATACATCGGCCCCAAAAAGTAATCTGCCTCCAGGTATGGAGGATGACCTGAAAAAGCTTGGTGAGGTGAAATCGACCGGTGGCGGTGCGGCGCAGAATACACCTGCATCGTCAAAACCTGTGGCCACCCAGCCATCGTCTTCGCAGCCTGTATATTCTTCCAAACCTGCACAAACCGGTGCACAATCATCAGGTACACAGCCTGCCACACCGGTGCCATCGTCGCCATCTTCTTCACAGCCTGTATACACTTCGAGGCCGCCGGCTGGTACACAGCCTTCAGCTACGCAACCAGCTGCACCGGTGCAGCCTGCGCCTGTAGCGGAGAAACCGGCAGCGCCTGTAGCAACAACATCTCCTGCTCAACCTGCGGGCACACCATCGCAACCTGCCGGAACGGGAGGCCCTGTCAGGGATGGCAACTCATTATATCATGAAGTACAGACGAAAGAAACACTATATGGTATTGCGAAACGTTACAACGTAACAGTAGAGCAGTTGCAACAATGGAATCATCTGGAAAGTTTTGATATCAAAATAGGACAACGGCTTTTGGTCGGCAAAATCTAATCACATAAAACGAATCGCATGTCTGTTATCCGGGTACACGATAAACAGTTCGAACCATACATCAGCGCTGAAAAGTTACAGGAGCGCATCAGGGAACTGGCCACTGCCCTCAATAATGATCTGAAGGGAGAAAAGCCTCTATTCATCGCTATTCTGAATGGCTCTTTTATGTTTGCTGCAGATGTTTTTAAGTACCTCACCATCGAGGCGGAAATATCTTTCATTAAACTGGCCTCTTACAAGGGCATGAAATCTACTGGTAATGTAGTGCAGGCCATTGGTCTCGATGAAGACCTGTATGGCCGGACCGTGGTTATCCTGGAAGACATTGTAGATACCGGCAAGACCCTGAGCCAGTTCCTGCCGCAGCTGGAGCATCAGCAGCCTAAAAAACTGATGGTGGCCGCCCTGCTTACCAAACCGGAAGCAATGCAGCATCCTATCAACATCGATTACCTGGGTTTTTCCGTGCCCAATAAATTCCTGCTGGGATACGGACTGGATTATGATGGCCTGGGACGCAACCTGCCAGAGATATACAAACTGGTGGAATAATCAGATCATCATCATATGATCCCGGATATAGTTCCGGGATGATACGCCCTGTTTAATCGGATCTGATTAAACAGGGCGTTGTTATTGAACCCCGTCGGGGCGTAATGGCATGCCCCCGGCTTCCTGATTATCAACACAGGCCCCGGAATTGTTACACCGGACTATAGACACGGTGCTCCAACGAGGCAGATCTGCCGGTCCAAATAGAAATCGTAATAGCCTGTCAGTACTGGCTTTGTGTTCGTTCTTTCACAATTCCTCCCTTCCTTTTTCCGTTTTTATTATATTTATGTATAACTGATGCAAAACTGATGCAAAGGCTCCTTATGCTGCTTGTCGGCTTAATTATCCTTGTACCTGGGAGAGCTCAGAAGATATGGATTTCAGGGGCAGTCGAAGACAGCATCTCCCACAGTCCACTGCAGGGAGTGATCGTCACAGTAAACAATGATACCGCCAGGGTTATTACGAACCAGTACGGACTTTTTCGCATTGCGGTGCCCTCTCAGGACGCGATACTTTTATTTCACCATAACAAATACTTCCCGAAGCGCTTGTCTGCGGGGGTATACAGTCGTATGCTTGTTCAGTTGAGCAGCAGGGAAGAGGTCCAGGATGATGTGGCTAAAAAGGCCAAAGCCATTGCCCGGGAACGTTCTTCCAATGGCTCTAATCCCAATTATGGCAATTCTGCCATGGGAACCCGTGCCTTCTTTGATGAGACCTATGGGACACTATACGAGAATAAGTTTGTCGAAACTGATATAAAGAATGCTTCGATGTTCGCCGTAGATGTGGACAGGGCTGCCTATAGCAACATCCGGCGTTTCGTAAAGCTAAAGGAGAAGATTCCGGTCAACGCTGTTCGTATCGAGGAGATGATGAACTACTTCCATTATCATTATTCACTACCTCCTCCCGGCCAGACATTGGTGATCTACAGTCATTATGCCACCTGCCCCTGGGCGCCCGAGCACCGTTTGTTACAGATAGCGGTGCGGGGCAAGGCCGTCAACCTCGATAGTCTGCCGCCCAGCAACCTCGTTTTCCTGATAGATGTTTCCGGGTCGATGTCCTTACCGAATAAGCTGCCCTTGTTACAGGCCGCCTTTCGCATCCTGGTCAATAACCTGCGCAGCAATGACCATGTAGCGATTGTAGCCTATGCCGGTACGCCAGGTATCATTCTGCCCAGTACTCCCGGCGATCAGAAGGCGAAGATCCTGAACGCCATTGACAATCTCAGTGCAGGCGGGGCCACAGCAGGGGAGGCGGCCATTAAGCTGGCGTACAAGATAGCGGAAGAGAATTTCATTAAAGACGGCAACAACCGGGTGATCATGGCAACAGACGGGGATTTTAACGTGGGGCAGACGAGCGATTATGATATGGAACAGCTCATACTGGGTAAAAAGGAGACAGGCGTACTGCTCACCTGCCTGGGTTTCGGCATGAAGAACTATAAGGATTCCAAACTAGAGACCTTGTCCAGTAAAGGGAATGGCAATTTTGCCTATATAGACAACCTGGAAGAAGCGAATAAGATCTTCGCCCGGGAATTTGGCAGTACCTTGTTTACAGTGGCAAAAGATGTGCAGGCTGATGTGCTTTTTAATGCGCGTACAGTGAAGTCTTACAGGTTGATCGGTTATGAGAATAAAGTAATAAAGGATGAAGATTCTGTAACCGACAAGATCTCCGGAGGAATTATTGGGGCAGGGCATTGCGCAGTGGCTATGTATGAGATCGTTCCGCAAAATGGAAAGATGGAAGGAGACAGCTCGCTGGCTACCATTCAGCTGGGGTACCGGGAAGCAATAGATACCACCATGAAATACCTGCATTACCGGGTACCGGGCGATCTGACAGCATTCAGGGACGCCTCCGGCGATTTCAGGTTTGCCAGTGCCGTGGCCCTGATGGGGATGCTGCTCAGGAAATCTGCCTATAAGGGTAATGGCTCCTGCAATATGGTGCTGGACATTGCCAAACACTCGCTGGAAGATGATCCGGGCGGTTATCGCAGGGAATTCATTGCCCTGCTGAGAGAGCTCAGGAAATCGAAGAAAATAGAAGATTAACCCCTCATCGCGTGATCTTATAACATTTCCTGATCAGCTTCTGCTGGAAATCGAACGGCATTGTCTGCGCCGTTATGTCCTTTATTTCAGCCGCCAGTATACGGTCGCTGTCCAGTACAAAACGGCGGTAATTATTACTGAAGTAAATGACGCCGCCCGGCTTTGTAGCGCTCAGTACCTTGTTCAGTATGGAGACGTGGTCCCGCTGGATGTCCAGGAACTCTTTCATACGTTTACTGTTAGAGAAGGTAGGCGGGTCGAGCACTACCAGGTCAAATTCTTCTTCAGGAAGGGTGTCCAGGTATTGCAGTACATCAGCATGAACAAAGCGGTGTTTTGCTACATCAAAGCCGTTCAGGCGCATATTTTCTTCTGCCCAGGCCAGGTAGGTCTTGGAAAGATCTACGGAGGTGACCTGTGAGGCACCACCAGCAGCAGCATAAACAGAAAAAGAGCCGGTATAGCAGAAAAGGTTCAGCACCTTTTTGCCTGCTGCGGCATCTCTGACCATACCCCGGGTAATACGGTGGTCGAGGAAGAGACCGGTGTCCAGGTAGTCGGACAGGTTTACCTTGAAGGAAAGGCCGGCTTCCTGTACGGTCATTTCATGGCTTTCGAAAGACAGTTTCTCATATTGCTCCTGCCTGCTGGCCTTGCGCTGGCGTTGCTTTACGAATATCTTTTCCAGGGGTACTTCCAGCACCCTGGATATTACCCCGAGGCTGCTATCCAGCCAGTTTTCATGTTCTTCTTCTTCCATGCCATGCTGGCGCTGGTATTCCGCCACATAGATGTGGTCTTCATATAATTCTATACTGAAGGGAAATTCAGGAATATCATCATCGTACACCCTGTAGCAGGTAATATTTTGCCGGCGCGCTGTTTTGCGCAGGTGTTTGAACACCTTTACCAGGCGGTTTTCCAGCATCTGAAGTTTTGACGGATCGAACATGTAACCTGTAAAAGTAAAAAATATAAAAGTAAGAAAGACAAAAGGCTGTTCGCCTATGGCGGACAGCCTTCTTATATTGGAAACGTTGATCGTACGCTTTGTTGGTACCAGTTACTCATGCTGCCGGCGAATGACGGACGGGAGCGGCTGGGTATTAGCTGAAGATATCCCTTACCTTTTCGAAGAAGCCTTTTTCGGACTTTTCCGGGTTTGGCTTGAAGTTGTCGGACGACTGGATCTTTTCCAGGAAAGCCTTTTCTTCGCTGCTCACCTGCTGAGGGGTCCAGACATTGACGTGTATCAGCTGATCTCCTTTCTCATAAGAGTTGACGGAAGGGAATCCTTTACCTTTCAGGCGGAAGATCTTTCCGCTCTGTGTACCGGCTGGTATTTTGATCTTGGCTTTGCCGTCGATGGTAGGTACTTCCACAGAGGTGCCAAATACTGCATCAGGGAAGGAGATGTAGAGGTCATAGGCTACATTCAGGCCATCGCGTTGCAGTTCAGGATGTGGTTCTTCTTCAATGAGTATAAGCAGATCGCCGGGAGCGCCGCCTCTTTCGCCGGCATTACCTTTTCCACTCATGCTCAGTTGCATACCTTCCTGTACACCTGCCGGGATGTCGATGCTTACCATTTCTTCGCCGTAAACGCGTCCTTCACCTTTACAGTGGCCGCATTTGCTGGTAATGGTCTGTCCTTCGCCATGGCAGGTAGGGCAGGTAGTTACCGTCTGCATCTGGCCCAGGAAGGTCTGGGTTACCTTCCTTACCTGGCCGGAACCACCACAGGTGCCGCAGGTCTGGAACGCATTTTTATCTTTGGCTCCCATGCCGCCACAGTGGTTGCAGGGAACATATTTTTTAACCTTGATCTTTTTGTTGGCGCCTTTCGCGATCTCCTCATATGTAAGACGGATCTTGATGCGCAGATTGGAACCACGGGTTCCTCTGCCGCGCCTGCCGCCACCACCGCCGCCGCGGTTGCCACCAAAGAAGCTGCCGAAGATATCGTCACCGAAGATGTCCCCAAAGTTGGAGAAGATATCATCCATGTTCATACCGCCGCCATTGAAGCCTCCGCGGCCTCCTACACCAGCATGTCCGAAACGGTCATATTGGGCCCGCTTATCGGCATCACTCAGCACTTCATAGGCTTCTGCTGCCTCCTTGAATTTCTCCTCCGCTTCCTTGTTGTCGGGGTTTCTGTCAGGATGGTATTGCATCGCCACCTTGCGGTAGGCCTTTTTTATTTCATCCTGCGAGGCAGACTTGGCAATACCCAGTATTTCGTAGTAATCTCTTTTGGTAGACATATATCACACTAAGGCCGGCAAATTGCCGGCATGGTTAATGAAAGCATTTCTGTCAGAACGTCACTTATTTCCCTACTATAACCTTGGCATGACGTATCAATTTGTCATTCAGGTAGTACCCCTTCTGCATATCGTCAATTACCTTTCCTTTCAACTCTTCTGAGGGTGCGGGAATCTCAGTGATGGCATCGTGTAGATCAGGATTAAACTCGGTGTGCAAACTCTCCATAGGTTTAAGGCCCTTGGCTTGCAGGGTCGATTTTAATTTATTGAAAACCAGCGCAACGCCATCTTTTACGGCATTAATGTCGGTAGCATTTTCTAACTGTTTGGCTGCACGTTCGCTATCATCCAGTACATCCAGTAAGGAAATGATCACTTCCTTGCTGGCCGTTTGCATCAGTTCAATACGTTCTTTGGCCGTACGCTTCTTGAAATTGTCAAACTCCGCAACCAGGCGAAGGTATTTATCCCTCATTTCATTGAGCTCCTGTTGTTTCTTGTCCAGTTCGCTTTCATCCGCCAAGGCATCGTTGAGGTGTGTGGTGCCGCTCAGGTTCTCATCAGCATTAATATCCGGCATGCCTTTACCATTTTCGGTGTCCTGTCCGTTTGTCTGCATATCTTTTACGTTTTCTTTTATGAAGTAATATTGTCTGCAAAGGTACGTCAGACAATTAACTTGCCAAGATGGAAAGAAAAGACAAATTGACACAAGGCTGATGATGCCCGGGAGGCCGTCCTGACTTCGCCCTTGTTTCGTCAGGTATTCGCTTCGTCTTCGCTTCGGCTATATAGCAGTTCCCTACCTGTAGGCGCTATGGGCCTGCATTTGTCCTACTATTCTATAGCGTTCGCTATAGAACAGTGCCTATAATGCTATAGCAGAGTGCCTGTAAGTAGGAGGTTCCACCGGATCTCCACACTATCTGAAGGCTATCCCGACCCTAAATTCCCCATCCTAATCTGTAATTGCCTTACCTTTGCAGCCTGGAAAAAATTGCAATGACCAAAGTTTTTTTAAAGAAAAAGATACAAAACCGTGTGCTGCAGGGCCATCCATGGGTATTTGGTAACGAAGTGGGAACAATTGATGGACCGGTGACCGCTGGCGATACGGTGGATGTATTTACACATCAGGGCTTTTTCATCGGCAGGGGATATATCAACCCTCAGTCCCAGATACTGGTGCGTTTGCTTACACGCGACAAAGACGAGCAGATCGACGCTGAATTCTTCTACCGCCGTCTGCTGAAGGCATGGAAATACCGCCAGCAGCTGGGCTATGTGGAAAACTGCCGCCTGGTGTTCGGAGAGGCGGATGAAATGCCGGCGCTGGTGATCGATAAGTTCAACGACCATTTTGTACTGCAGACGCTGGCATTGGGGATGGACCGCTGGAAAGGCGCTATCGTGGATGCACTGAACAGGATATTTTCACCTAAGGGGATCTATGAGCGTAATGACGTACCGGTACGTGAACTGGAAGGACTGCCGCAGCAAAAGGGCTTTTTAAGCGCCCCTTTTGACACCAATGTGATCATCAATGAGAATGGTCTGAAGTTCCATGTAGATATCGAAAATGGCCAGAAAACGGGTTATTTCCTGGATCAGCAGGATAACCGCCGTGCCATCCAGCATATTGTGAAAGGCGCCGACGTACTGGAAGCATTCTGCTATACCGGTACCTTCTCCTGCCATGCGGGCCACTACGGGGCCAAAAGCGTACTGGGACTGGATATTTCGGAACATGCTGTAAATACCGCCCGCAGGAACGCCACCCTGAACAACCTGGATGATGTATGTAAGTTCCAGGCAGTCAACGCATTTGATGTATTGAAGCAATGGACACGTGAAGAAAAGAAATTCGATGTGGTGATCCTGGACCCGCCGGCATTTACCAAAAGCCGTGAGAATATCCAGAAGGCCATCACAGGATACAAGGAGATCAACCTGCGTGGTATGAAACTGCTGAAACCGGGAGGATTCCTGGTAACGGCTTCCTGTACCAACCTGGTGCCGCCATCCCTTTTCCTGGAAATTATCGATATGGCCGCAAAGGATGCTAAAAAGAAACTGCGTCAGGTAACATTCCAGACCCAGGCGCAGGACCACCCGATCCTTTGGAATATTGAAAATACCACCTACCTGAAATTCCTCATTGTAGAAGTACAATAGGCCAGGGTGAAAGATCTGAAAAAGCCGCATCAGCCACGGAAAGCTGTAGAATTATAGCCGGGCCTTAACCCGGATGATGGAAGGAATTAAAAAAGGGGACCGTGCTGAACGGCCCCCTTTCTTCTATAAGTAGTTAAAGGAAATATCCTGATGATTACTTGACTACATTGAACTTGCCAGATTCCACCAGGTTGCCCTGACGGTCTCTCAACTGGAAGATATATACACCACTGTAATATTTATCCAGTTCAACAGTAGTACGTGTGTTCAGATTTTTGAACTGATCTATTCTTTTTCCCAGAAAATTAAAGACAATAAGATCATAACCTTGGTCGTTATTGTTCTGGATTTCGAAATTAATCCTGCTGGTAGCTGGGTTGGGATACAGCTTCACGATCTTACTACCTCCATCGGAAAATGGAGAAGTTTTGACGCTTTGTGCCCGTCCTGCTAAGGACGCCAGGCAAAGGAAGCAAGTAAGTAATAGTGTAGAGGTTTTCCACATACCCGTAAAGATAAAGATTTTTTCAAATATCAGTCGATTTATTTCACAATATCATCCTACGTAAAAATAACAAATGGCAAGCCAAAAAGGAAGGCTTGCCACTAGTTTTTTAAAAAAATTAACGCTTTCGGATATTTTTTATTGCAGGCTGTTTAGCGTATTCTTAACAGCTTCAAAATCAGGCAGATCGCCGGCACTTTCTAACACTTGCGCATATCTGATCGTACCTTCCTTATCCACCACGAAAGCTGCCCTTTTTGACACACCTTTCAGATCCAGCACAAATGTCTCATAAAAAGCCCCGTAGGCCTGGGAGGCTTCCTTGTTAAAATCTGACAGCAGCGGGAAATTCAGGTTTTGTTCTGCCTTGAACTTATTCAATGTGAAAGGCGAGTCAACCGATATACCCACTATGGCTGCATTCAGATTATTATAGGTCGCTATATTGTCCCTCATACTGCAAAGTTCTGCTGTACAGACACTGGTAAAGGCCATTGGAAAAAATAGGATGACCAGGTTCTGTCCTTTGAAGTCCTCCAGGGAAACTTTCTGCTTTTCTGTATTTACCAGGGAAAAAGCAGGAGCTTTTGCACCAACTGTTACGTTCATCTGTTTATCTGTTTACGTGATTAAAGTCAGATGTAAAGATAACAATTGGTGCAACAATCAGAACCTTGGACAGCGGATACTTTCCAGCGTACTGTTCCTTCCGTTGCGGAACCCTTTGAATACCAGCGATACTTCAAAACCTCCGAAGCTGTTGCTGGCTGTCTTCAGCTTTGAGATATTCGCATCATATGTTACGCCGATCTCATATTTATCCATGTCAAGACGGAAAGAGGGGATGATCGCATCCTTATAACGCATATAGGCGCCGAAATAAAATGCCCTTGTACTTTCCAGTCCGTCGTCGTACAGGCTGTAACCCAGCAATGCACCACCCAGGTATTCTGAATAGGCGCCCATGTGGATCTCATTGTACTGGGCGATGAATTTCAGCCTTTCCTGCAGCGGGAAGGTAATGCCCGCGTTAACGGTGAACTTGGGATCCAGGGCAATGGTCGCATCCTTAAAGAAGGACAGCTTTGGACGGTTAAAATGGAACAGGGCGGCGCCCAGGTAATAGGTAACCTGCTCATCTGCACCGAGGGTGCTATTGAAGCTGATACCTGCGCCTGCGTCCAGGTAAGAATATCCGCGCAGTGCCAGCCGGCCCTCTTCGCCTGTAGGCGCCGTAGGGTCGTATTGGCCGCCGGTATATTGGTTGTTGAAGGTCAGTTTGGTAGCATCGAACTGGCGCTGCACTATACCACCGGTAAAGCCCACCGACAGGAACATGCTTTTGTCCTGGCTCAGGGACTTGTGGTAATTGACAGCCGGCAATGCCTGTACCGACTGCAGGCGGGCAGTGCCTGCCCTGTCGTACGTGAACTGGATACCGGCAGTCACGAAGTCCTCACTACTTCCTACCGGGAACTTCATCTCGGCACTTAATGCGCCTGTCTGGTATGGTATGGTAACGCTGTTCCATTGATTTCTGTATACGGCCTGGATACGATAGTCTCCATTAAACAGCCCTATGAGGGCCGGATTACGTAAGATCGGAGTTTCATAAAACTGGGACAGGTGTATATCCTGTGCTACCAGTGATTGTGTGCCGCACAGGCACAGTGCCACTAACAGGTTTCTACAATTCATTCTCATGCTGGCAAGTTTTTAATATTCATATGGTTTTGATGAATGCTGGCAGGTATGGCTTACCTGACCAGCATTACATTTCCTTTAAGGGTGAAAGTTTCGTTTGAGTCGCAAACCAGTTCTGCTACGTAAATGAACACGTCCGGATTCACTGGCTGGCCATTCACACGACCATCCCATCCATATGCCGGATCTTCTACACTAAAGTTGGTCCTTTCAAATATCTGCTGGCCCCAACGGTTGTATATCCTGAAAGACTTGACAGTTTTTACGCCCTTACCCCTGATGTAGAAGATGTCGTTTGCGCCGTCACTGTTCGGTGTGAATGTGTTCGGCAGGAAGATAGCGCTCGATGAACATACCAGGCTGATGGTAACATCGTCAAGGGTGGTACAGCCATAAGCGTTTGTCACTTTTACATGATAGGTGGTGTTTTCTCTTGGTGTAGCTATCGGTGTGAGGCAGTCCACGCAACTCAGCGAGTTGGCCGGCCACCATTCTATTTGTGTAATATCGCTGCTGCCCGTTACCGGTAACTGTACCACTGTACCGGTCGGCACTTCCATATCCGCACCTGCATTCACAACAGGAGCAGGATGTACGGTCACGGTGGCAGACAAGGTATCGGTAAAGCAATTATCGTTGCCGAAGCCTACTACCTGGTAGGTAATGGTAGAATCGGGAGTAGCCAGCGGGTTGGCAATATCCGACTTATTCAGGCCTGTGGCGGGGATCCATTTATAACTAACTGCACCTTCTGCATGTAACTGTACGGCTCCTCCCGGACAGATATCCCCGTCATTTACGCCCTGCATGGTGAATGGCTGTGATACGGTTACCTTCACATCTCCTTCTGCGCTGCAACCGGCGGTGTTCACCACTACTATATGATAGGTAGTGTCCATATCAGGTGTGACAACCGGAGAAGCACTTTTGACGTCGGAAATGTTATAGTCTGTCCAGGTAATGTCCACACCAGCCTGCGTATTTGCCTGCAATGTAACAGACTGGCCGCGGCAGATGCTGGCAGCAACCGGCGTTGGCGACAGGGTTGGGAAGTCCATTATCTGTACATTCTGGGTGGCGGTATCGCTACAGATGCCGCTGGCAGTGGTGATGATCAATTGTGCCGGGTAAGTGCCTGCCTGTGGATAAGTAATGGCCGGCGGTGTCTGTACATTGTATTGCTGATTGTTGGCGGTCCAGTTCCAGGTAGTACCTGGCAGGTTCCTCGTGTCTGTTCCCACCAGCTGTATCGGCTGACCGACGCAGACAGGTGTAACCGGCGCTATCTGGGCGTCAGGTTTTGCTTCTATCTCTATCTGCATGGTGGTATCCTTCACGCAGCCATAATAGCTGGTAGTTGTCAATGTTACGGTATATGTACCCGGTGCAGTATAAATGAAAGTCGGGTTAGGAATGGTGGACACGTCGTCTGTGCGGCCAGACACACCAAAGTCCCATGCATAGGTAGCGGCCAGGCTGTCGGCCATAGAAACGCCTTTGGTGGAATCGCTGAATACTACGGTTCCTCCATCGCAGGCCTGGGTCACATCTGCACTGAAGGCAGGGGTGATCCTGTCTACCGTTATTTTCGGATTGCCTGCTGCAGGTACTGTACATCCACGCGCATCTTCCAGCAATACTACCGGGTAGTATATCCCTTCTTTCTGGTAAGTATAGGATGGAGAAGCAGGAGTGGTGGTACGTACGGAATAACCGTCCCCGAAGTCCCATATGAAGCGCTGTGCAGTGGCTGATACAGCTGTCATGGAAGCCGTCAGCGGCCAGCAACCTGATTGAGGCGTTACGGTAAAGGTACCGTCAGGACCTGCTATGACGATGTCTTTCGGTCCTGCAACAGGGCTGGCGCAACCACCTTCAGAATAAACCGTTAAGGTAACAGGGAAGGTGCCAGGCCTGATATAGTTATGTAAAGGATTGTCTTCGTCTGATGCGCTACCGTCTCCGAAATCCCATGAAGTCTTCACGTAATCGGTAGAGCGGTTGGTGAACTGTACCTGTACCGGCGGACAGATATCTCCCGCTACATTCGGGAAGGTAAAGTCAGCGATCGGATTAGGCACTTTCAGGAAGTCAGTTACAGATACGTTAGCAGTACAACCGTTCGGGCTTGTTATATCCAGTGTCACAGTATATGTTCCGGGTGCGGTGTAAATATGCGCCGGATCCCTGTCTGTGCTGGTACCGCCATCTCCGAATGTCCATGCATAGGTCAGTGGCTCAGTCACAGAAGAGTTATCAAACTGGAACGGTACATTCAGACAGGCAATATTGCTTTTTGCGCTAAAGCCGGCTGTGATGTCGGGAATGACAACCTGCTGGATAGATGTGTCCTGACAACCTGTGTTGTCCACTACTGTGAGTATTACCTGGAAGGTATCAGTTACGCTGTAAGTATGGGTGATGCCCAGTGGCTGGGTATTATAAACTACCGGAGCTGTACCGTCACCAAAATCGAATGTCCAGGAAACGATCGTATTGCCGGCGCGGGTGGTAGACTGGTCGTTAAATGTAACCGGCTGGTCTTTACACTGGCGCGGATCGATAGTGAAATTTGATACAGAACCGTTTACCTCCACTCTCAGTGGATCGGAAACGTGCGGACAACCATTCACGTCATTGGCTGTGTACACAACATCGTAAGAGCCTGCATTTCTGTAAGTAACCACCGGTCTGCTGGTACCGCTACCGGTTCTTCCATCTCCGAAATTCCATCTGAAGGAAGTGATGGTACCGGGAGGGAAAGGATCTACGCTGAGTGATGTAGAAGTACCCAGGCAAAGCACATTCGGGGTAGCGTGGATCACCGGTTTTAGTGTGATCACCCTTACTATGGCCGAGAAAGTGGAGGTACAGGTACCGTTGGATACGCTCAGCACAACAGTGTAAGTACCATCTGCAGTATAGGTATGTGAAGGAGACGGTATATTAGCGGTGGTACCATCGCCGAAGTCCCATGAATAGGTGCCAACAGGGCCGGTTCCCCAGTTGGTTTCATCAGTAAATACGCGCACGAAAGGATTGGCGCAATCAACAGTGCCTATCGCGAAGTCAGCTATCGGCGCAAGTGTTTCAATATAGTCGGTTTTCGTCACTGATCGTGAGCAACCATTATTGGTAACGGTCAGTGTCACATCGTGCATACCGATGGTATTGAAAACATAGGTAGGATTTCTAACCGCAGAAGTGCCTGCAGCGCTACCGTTCTCCTCAAATGTCCACTGGTATGTCAGGCCGGCTACAGCAGGTGTAGAGAGATCGGTAAACCTGAATATTGTTGGCTGGCAACCCTGTGTCGCATCGACGGTGAAGTCAACATTGATAGGACTGCCGGCTCTTACATCGTAGGTGGCTGTCTGTGTACAACCTGTCTGGGTGGTAATGGTCAGGTTGACAGTATAGCGGCCCTGCGTATTGTACACATGTGATGGGGTAGCAGCGGTAGAAGTGGTACCGTCTCCAAAATCCCACAGATATGAAACTACAGGGTCAGGGCTTACGATGGTGGTGCCGAAAGTTGCATTCAGCGGTATACAACCTCTGCTGGTACCGGTGATGGCAAGTGTCGGCTTCTTTATGGTAATTGAATTAACGGCAGAATCTATACATCCCCCGGCACTTGTAGCTATCACTTTCACATTGTAGGTACCCTCTGCCGCGAAGCTGTGTACGGGGTTCTGTAAGTTGCTGGTAGTGCCATCTGCAAAATCCCATGCCCAGCTGGTAGCGCCGGCGCCGGAAGTGGTGAACCGTACATTGGCCGGCACAGCGCAGGCGGCTGTCGGGTTCATGGTGAAATTGATGGTCGGCGGAGCTGAAATAGTGAAGTTCCTTGTAACGGTAGCCTCACAGCCATCCGCTGAGATAGATTTCAGTGTAACGGAATAGGGCCCCGCTACAGTGAAGCTTTTTACGGCGTTTATTGAGTTCTGTACAGTACCATCAGAGAAAGTCCATGTAGCAGATACGGGAGCCGGTAGCGTCGTGTTGGTGAAGGTTGCACTGGCATTGGTACACGCCTGCTGAATGGTAAAATTTGCTGTGGCAGTAGTTACGGTGATATATCTTGGCGCAGTATAGGTTTGCGAACAACCGTCTGCAGTGGTGGCCGTCAGTTTTACGTCAAACGTTCCTGTGCCGGTATAATCATGGCTTGGATGCTGGGCCGTACTGGTAGTCCCGTCACCAAAATCCCATAAATAGCTAATGGCCGGTGGAGCGCCCACTGTATTTACACTGGTAGTATTGGTAAAATTGACAGTCGTTGGTATACGGCATCCTCCCTGGTTGTTGCTTGTAAATGATACCTGCGGGCTAGCCTTTATCTGCAGCGTTGTTGATCCGCTGTTTGTACAGCCAAAACTGTTGGTAACAATTGACGTGGCCACAATGCTGCCTCCCTTGTCGTACGTGTGGGAGGTAGTAGAACCGGTAGCTCCGTTACCGTCCCCGAAGTCCCAGCTGATGCTCGAGATGCTGCCATCTCCGGCTGTTGACTGGTCGGTGAATGTTACATTCAGCGGCGTACAATTAGTCACCGGCGAGGTAGCAAAAGCAACCGTCGGCTTATTGTATACACTCACCACATGTTGGGTGGAACTTACCTGCCCGTTGGGGAAAGTAACCGTAAGTGTCACTGTGAAATTGCCAGGTCGGTTAAAAGAACGTGTTGGATTCCATAATGTGGATGTTGCGCCTCCGTCCCCGAAGTCCCAGGAGGCTGAACCGACGGGGCTGGACTGATTTAAAAATTGAACGAACACTGCTCCGCAACCACTCCAGTTGTCGGCGGTAAAAGCTACAGTGTTCTGCGCTTGCGCTTTTGCGCCTGAAAGCAGAAAAAGCACTATAAAGCATGACAGAGCATACCAGAAGTGCGTAAATTGGCGTAGGTACTGGTGTTTCATTTTCCGGATATGGCCGTTGTCTATTGGACGTCAGCACAGGGTGAAAAATAAAGTGTAAAAAATAATAAATAAAAATAATACGAATAAATGCTGATCCGTAAAAATTAAAACGTAAACTTTGCACAAACAGTTCAGGGGCTGTCCCAGTAACACAAGTTATTCCAACTCAGCACTTAACGAACAATTACGGATGCACAAGCTCAACAATATATAGCAAAAATATGATTTATAAATATTATACATACGTGGCCCTGGTAGGTTTACTTATTTCAGTAGTGAGTAGTGTAAGCGGGCAGCAGGTCGATGTGCCTGTATTTCAGCAGTCTATAGAAAAAAAAGATGCACAGGTATTTGATGTAAGGACAGCCGGAGAATTTAATACCGGTCATTTGCATCATGCATTGCAGGCTGATTATACGAAAAAACCAGAGTTCCTCGAACGGGTAAAGTACCTTGACAAACAACAAACTATATACGTGTATTGTTTAAGCGGCGGGAGAAGCGCCGCAGCGGCAAAGTGGATGCGGGAAAATGGTTTCAGGGAGGTCATTGAGCTCAAAGGAGGGATCAATGCCTGGAAGCAGGCCGGATTGCCTGTGGAAGGTGCGGCAGACCAGCAGCAGATGAGCGTAGATACTTTCCACAACGCCATAGCCACCGGTGAGGTGCTGGTAGATGTGGGCGCTGAATGGTGCCCTCCCTGCCGGAAAATGGAGCCTGTTATACAGGCATATCTGAAAGAAAACAGGAAAGTACGCCTGCTGAAGGTGGACGGAGGGCGTGACCGTGAGGTGATGCAGGCTATAAACGCCACTTCCCTGCCTACTTTTATTCTTTACAGGGATGGCAGGGAAGTGTGGCGGAAACAGGGTGTATATGACAAGTTATAGGCCGTAGATGTCACCGAACTTTTGGGTGGCATACTCCAGGAAGTATTTGAAATTCAAGGGCTCACCGGTTATTTTCTCACACAGTTCATTCGAAGTATAGTAGCGGCCATGCCGGTGCACCTGCTGGCGTAACCAGTTGAGCAGGGCATCGTATTTACCGCCGGCGATCTGCCCGGTCAGTCCGGGGATCTGCTGTTGTGCAGTCGTAAAGAACTGTGCTGCATAAAAACTGCCGAGGGAATAGGTGGGAAAATAACCGAAGCTGCCATGCGACCAGTGGATATCCTGTAAAACACCCTGGGTGTCGTTAGGAACCGTTACATGCAAGAATTCCTTATAGTAGGAATTCCAGATTTCACGAAGGTCTTTCGTCTGGTAGGTTCCATCCAGTAATCCTTTCTCAATTTCGTATCTCACCATCACATGGAAATGATAGGTCAGTTCATCAGCTTCCGTACGGATAAGGGATGGCTGTACCAGGTTAATGGCCCTGTAAAAATCCTCCAGGCTTACATTGCCCAGGTTATCAGGGAATAACTGCTGCAACTGCGGGTAATGATGCTGCCAGAATACCAGGCTGCGGCCCACATTATTCTCCCATAACCTGGATTGTGATTCATGGATGCCCAGGCTGGCCGCCTCACCGGCCGGTAATCCGTAAGCGGCTGTATCAAGTCCCTGTTCATACAGGGCATGGCCTCCTTCATGAATACAGCTCCAGGTCATATTCCCGAAGTCATTTTCATCGATACGGGTGGTCACCCTTACGTCCTGGGGACTGAAGCTGGTCGTGAACGGATGTTCTGACACGTCCTGCCGTCCCGCCGCCATATCGTAGCCCATGGCTTTCAGCAATTGTATGCCGAATTCCCACTGACGGTTCCTGTCATAATGAAGGTGCAGGAAGTCCTTCTTCACCTGTGGCCTTTGTTCAATACTACGCAGCAAAGGAGTCAGCGCTGTTTTAACATCGCTGAATATCTTATCCAGCATGGAAGTGGTAGCCCCCTTCTCGTACTCGTTGAGCAGGGCATTGTAAGGATGGCCTTCATAACCCAGGATGTCGGCTTCCCGTCGTTTCAGTTCCACCATCCTGTTCAACACCGGCTGAAAAACAGCATAGTTGCCTTCTTTCCGGGCATTGATCCAGGCATGATAACATTCATTGGTGGTTTGCGACATTTCTGCCACAAAGCTGGCAGGGTATTTTTTATTCTTCTGGTAATCTTCCAGCGACAAAGTAATGTTCTTTGCGGCTACGGTATCCAGTGTTTGTTTTTCCTTGTCAAGAGTTTCCAGCAGGTCTCCCAGCTGCGGGGAAGTGAACAATTCATGCGCAAGGGAGCTGAGGGTTGTGATCTGTTGCCCGCGGAAGGCGGCTCCTTTCTCCGGCAGGTAGGTTTCCTGGTCCCAGCTAAGTACGGCAATCGCATTCCGGATATCTGCGATCTGTTGCATCTTTCCCTTATAGGCTTCGTATTGGCTTACTGTAGATGAGGTCTGTGCCATGCTTTTGATTTTGTGCAAAAGTAGGGGTAAATTACCGTCGATATGAAGATCAGGAATATAACCAATACTATAGCGGCATTCGCGCCATTACAATACCAGGAAAGTTATGACAACGCCGGACTGCTCTTTGGCAGCCCCGATTGGGAGCTTACCGGTGTGTTGCTGACGCTGGATGCTACCGAAGCCGTAATAGACGAGGCGATTGCCAGGAAATGTAACCTGGTGGTGGCCCATCATCCCATTGTCTTCGGCGGACTGAAAAAGATCAATGGTAATAACTATGTGGAAAGGGTGGCTATTAAAGCCATCAAAAATGACATCGCTGTTTATGCCGCCCATACCAACCTCGATAATGTAAGGAACGGGGTCTGTGAGATGATGGCGCGGAAGCTGGCCTTGCAGCATTGCAGTGTATTATCGCCCAAGAGAGAGTTGCTGCGCAAGCTTTATACATTTGTGCCACAGGCAGATGCCGAAAAGGTACGCACTGCCCTCTTTGCAGCCGGTGCCGGACATATTGGCGCTTACAGCGAGTGTAGTTACAATGGAGAAGGTACAGGGACTTTCAGGGGAGGAGAAGGCACCAATCCCTATGTGGGCAAGGTGGGAGAACGTCACTACGAAGCGGAAACAAAGGTAGAGGTGATATTTCCTGTATATTTGGAACAATATGTGATAAAGGCATTACATGACAGTCATCCGTATGAAGAAGTGGCCTACGATATCGTGAAGCTGGAAAATGCATATGGAGAGGTAGGCTCGGGGCTGGTCGGATACCTGAAAGAGCCGATGGACGAGGAAACTTTCCTGCGCTGGGTGAAACAGCAGTTCGACACGGGATGTGTGAGGTATACGCCACTGAGGGGAAGGCCCGTTAAAAAAGTGGCTCTTTGCGGGGGAGCGGGCAGTTTTCTCCTGAAAAAGGCAATATCAGCAGGGGCAGATGCCTATATTTCAGCCGACTTTAAATACCATGAATTTTTCGATGCTGAAAATCAAATAGTTATAGCGGATGTAGGACATTTCGAGAGCGAGCAGTTTACGGTTGAATTATTTTATCATATATTGACCGAAAAATTCCCTAATTTTGCGCCTCTTAAATCTACAATTCGTACAAATCCGGTAAATTACTTATAAAAACATACATGGCTACTGTAAAAGAATACTCCGTAGAAGAAAAATTGGCGTCTGTACTTAGGCTACAGAAGATGGACTCCAGACTGGATGAGATCCAGGTGTTGAAGGGAGAGTTGCCAATGGAAGTAAAGGATCTGGAAGATGAGATCGAAGGGCTGAACACCCGTTTGTCTCATGTAGAGGACGAAATCCGTGGCATCCAGGACTTTATTGCCAACAAGAAGGCGGCGATTAAAGAGTCAGAGGCCCTGATGAAGAAATACGAGAAGCAACAGGATAACGTTAAGAATAATCGTGAGTTCGAAGCTATCACCAAAGAGATCGAAATGCAGTCGCTGGAGATCAAACTGGCTGAGAAGCATATTAAAGATGCGAACGAAGAGGTGAAGGACAAGAGCCGTAACCTGGATAGCGCCAAGAGACTGATCGCTGACAAGGAGGCTAACCTGAAGCACAAGAAAGGTGAGCTGGAAAAGATCATCGCTGAGACCGAGAAAGAAGAGAAAGCTTTCCGCAAGCAGAGCGACGAAGCCCGCACCAAAGTAGAAGCCCGTTTACTGGCAGCTTACGAGAAGATCCGCACCAACTACCGCAATGGTCTGGCTGTGGTGACCATCTCCCGCGATTCCTGTGGGGGTTGTTTCAACGCTATTCCTCCTCAACGCCAGGCTGAGATCCGTCAGCGTAAGAAGATCATCGTTTGCGAGCATTGTGGCCGTATCCTGGTTGATAATGACCTGGACGCAACCGTGACTATCTAATAGTGCGATATACCTCATTTAAATAATATAGCAAAGTCCCGGCTTTATGCCGGGACTTTTACATTCAGGCCGGAAAGGAAGTGTTAAAATTTGGTTTGGAATTTGGTTAGATAGGCCCGGAGTTAATAATCAGATATCTTTGTTTCATGCGCACATCATTCCTGCTGGCATTCATTTTAAGTATTTCGTTTTCGGTAACAGCACGGCAAAAGGTTTTCGACTTCAATATCCGTTGTCAGCAAGCCTATGACGCTATCATGCAGCTGCGCCTCGACGCCGGAACTGCCCTGTTGGAAGAGGAGAAAAAGGCGAACCCCGACAACCTCATCCCGTATTTCCTGGAAAATTATACAGATTTCTTTACGCTCTTCTTTAATGAAGACCCGGCATTGTATGCGCAGAGAAAGCCTCTGAGGGCCGAACGGCTTGCACGCATGGAAGAAGGGCCTTCCAACTCACCTTATTATCTCTACACCCAGGCAGCGATCCGTTTCCAGTGGGGAATGATCCGTGTAAAGTTTAGTGAACGCTGGGATGCCGTATGGGACATCCGTAAGGCATACCTGTTGTTAAAAGACAACCAGAAGAAATTTCCCCAGTTCCTGCCCAACAACATGCTGGCGGGATCTATGCAAACTGTTTTTGGTACCATTCCTGAAGGTTTCCGCTGGATATCCAATACACTTGGCATGAAAGGAAGCATCCGTGAAGGTATGCAGCTGGTGCAGCAGGTGATAGACAGTAATACGGAAGTGGCCAGGTTATTCAGAGAGGAAGCCTGTTATTATTACTGCTACCTGAAATTGTTCATAGAGAACAAGCCGGAAGACGTATGGGGGTTTATCCAGAAGTATAAGCTGGATACGAAGAATAACTACCTCTTTGCCCTGATGGTGGCCAATATTGCGATGAATAACCAGAAGGCCTCATTGGGTATTAAAGTGCTGACAGAGCGCAATGACAGTGTACAGTATGAAGAGATCCCGTATGTATATTACCTGCTGGGACAATTGAAACTGTGCCGGCAGGATGAAGATGCCAATGTCTATCTGCTGAAATTCGTTGACCGGTTTAAAGGAAAGTTTTACCTCAAGGAAGGGCTGCAACGCCTTAGCTGGTATTATTACCTGCATGGTAATATGGATGCCGCCAATAAATACCGTAACATGATCCTCAGCAGGGGAAATACGGAAACCGATGCAGACAAGCAGGCATTAAAAGACGCCAAAAGCGGTAAATGGCCGAATGCACTTTTACTAAAGGCCCGTTTGCTGAGCGATGGCGGTTATTTCCAGGATGCGCTGAAATTGTTGCAAACGAAGAAGGCAGCTGATTTCGGGTCAATGGAAGAAAAGCTGGAATATGCTTACCGCCTGGGGCGTATCTATGATGAAATGGGCCAGGACGACAATGCCATTATCATGTATGAGGTAACGGTGAGAACGGGAGCCAACAGGCCGGAATACTTTGCGGCGAGAGCTTCTTTACAGATGGGATATATCTACGAGAAAAGGAATGATAAGACGAAGGCGCAGAAATGCTACCAGGCCTGTCTGGATATGAAAGGACACGACTATAAAAATTCACTCGATCAGCGGGCGAAGGCAGGCTTGCAACGTTTAAATGGTGGTTGAGCCTGTCACTACGCAAATACAGTTCGTAATATGTGTATTAATTTGCGGAATAATCCAATGTGATATATTCGTATTTCCAATACTCCTTATGCTACAGAAACTAACTATCAAGAATTACGCGATCATTGACCACCTGGAGGTGGATTTCTCCGGTAACCTGAATGTAATTACGGGGGAAACAGGGGCCGGTAAGTCGATCGTGCTGGGTGCATTGTCATTAATATTGGGAGAGCGTGCTGACCCTGGAATGCTGCTTGACAAAGAAGCAAAGTGTGTGATAGAGGGTGCATTTAAAGTTAAAAAATCGCAGGTGGCGGCTTTCTTTCAGCAGTACGAGCTGGATATGGAAGATCAGCTGATCATCCGCAGGGAGATCAGTGCTGCCGGGAAGTCGCGTGCATTTGTCAATGATACACCTGTTAATCTGAACCAGCTTACAGAGTTAAGCCAGTACCTGGTAGACCTCCATCAGCAGTTTGATACGCTGGAACTGGAAAAGTCCGATTTCCAGCGCGAAGTACTCGATGCGCTGGTAAACCAGCCTGCGGTAATGCAACAATACCAGCAGCAGTTCCAGCGCTATTCACAGGTACAGCGACAGCTGAAGCAGCTGAAAGACCAGCGGGACAGCGCCAATAAGGAGCTGGACTATAATAAGTTCCTGCTCGATGAGCTGTCGGATGCGGCATTCGCATCTAACGAGATCGAAGAGCTGGACGCAGAACTGAAGGTATTAAGCCATGCGGAAGAGATCCGTAACACGCTGAGCCGTGTATATTTCCAGCTGAATGAAGATGAACAACCCATCCTTCAGCAACTGAAACAGATACAGTCTTCCATACAGGCCCTGGCAGCTTTCCATAAAGACGCTCCGGCGGTAGCGCAAAGGCTGCAGTCGGCCTATGTGGAACTACAGGATATTTCGTCAGAAATAGGCCATATGAACGATCAGGTGCAGTTTGATGGTGCCCGTATAGAGTTGGTGAACGAAAGGCTGTCAACAGGCTATAAACTGCTGAAAAAGCATGGTGTGCAGACAACGGCAGAACTGTTACAGATCCAGGAGAAGCTGACCAATAGCGTGGAAGGTGCACTGAACATGGATGAAAAGCTGGCAGCCCTGGAAGCTGAACTGGAAGTATTGCGGGCCGACCTGCAGCAGCAGGCTGATACGATCACGGCTGCACGTGTGGCAGCTGCGGGGCCTTTTGAAGAAAAGGTGAACGCCCTGCTGGCACAGGTAGGTATGCCGAATGCCCGCCTGAAGGCCTCCATTGCACAGGGAGGGCTGAACCCTTACGGACAGGACACTATCGAATTCCTCTTCGACGCCAATAAAAGCGGACAATTCGCGCCAATCAGGAAGGTGGCCTCCGGTGGTGAGCTGAGCAGGTTGATGTTATGCATCAAATCGCTGGTAGCCCGGTCAGTAGCCCTGCCAACCCTGATATTCGACGAAATTGATACTGGTATCTCCGGGGAAGCGGCCCGTCAGGTCAGTTTTATCATGGAAGATATGGCCCGCGGTCACCAGATCATCTGCATCACCCACCAGCCGCAGATTGCCGGCAAGGCAGACGCCCACTACTTTGTGTTCAAGGACGCCCGTGATGGTAAGGTAACTACCAATGTGAGGCTGCTGACAAGGGAAGAGCGCATCAATAAAATTGCCCAGATGCTGAGCGGGGAGAAGCCTACGGCAGCGGCGCTGGAAAATGCAAGGGAGCTGGTGAAATAGCTAATCAATTGATCGCTTTTCAATTAATCTTTTTTTTTCAACTATAACAGCTATTTTTGCCGAAATTAATTTTTGAACCCAATGGCTCATAACTTATTAAAAGGAAAAAAAGGTATCATATTTGGTGCGTTGGACGAGAAGTCTATGGCTTGGAGCACAGCATTACGTTGTGTGGAAGAAGGCGCCGAAATTGTGCTGACCAATGCTCCTATAGCATTACGTATGGGAGAGATCAACAAACTGGCTGAATTGTGTAAGGCTCCTGTTATACCCGCTGATGTTACCAATATGGATGATCTGAAAAACCTTTTCACTAAATCCATGGAGCATTTTGGCGGCAAAATAGATTTCGTACTGCACTCTGTGGGTATGAGTATCAATATGCGTAAAGGCAGATCTTATACCGACCTGGATTACGATTTCTCTCACAAAACATTCGACATTTCTGCTATGTCCCTGCACCGTGTACTGCAGACTGCATACCAGCTGGATGCTTTGAATGAATGGGCTTCTGTAGTAGCGCTGACTTACATCGCTGCCCAGAGAGTGTTCCCTGACTACAGCGAAATGGCAGATGCCAAATCCATGCTGGAGTCAGTAGCACGCAGCTTCGGTTACCACTATGGTTTCAAGAAGAAAGTACGTGTGAACACCATCTCCCAGTCTCCTACCAAAACAACTGCCGGTAGCGGTGTGAAAGGTTTCGATGGTTTCATTGGCTATGCAGAAAAAATGAGCCCGCTGGGTAACGCTACCGCACAACAGTGTGCTGACTATTGTATCGCAATGTTCTCTGACCTGACCAAAATGGTAACTATGCAGAACCTGTTCCATGATGGTGGTTTCTCATTTACCGGTGTATCCGCAGAGGTAATTGAGCAGATGGAAAAATAATCAAGTCGTATAACATAATTGAAGAGCCGTGAAGAGGAATACTCCTTTTCACGGCTTCTTTATTTATAATCCGGTCCTGACCGATGTGGTTGCGCCAAACGTCATCAACAAAACGGCAATAGACGCCGTCAGGAGTCCCGGTGTTTATAGCCCGGGGTGACAACCACGGGACCCGTGTGCAGGTGACAACCGGGGACGCCATATGCGGGAACAACCCGGCCCATATACGGTCGCCGTGTATATCCATTTATAACAAACGTCATCAACAAACGGCAATAGACTCCGTCAGGAGTCCTGTGTTTGTAGCCCGGGGTGGCAACCCCGGGACCCGTGTGCAGGTGACAACCCCGGGACCCGTGTGCAGGTGACAACCGGGGACGCCATATGCGGGAACAACCCGGCCCATATACGGGTGCCACGTACATCCATTTATAACAAACATCATCAACAAACGGCAATAGACTCCGTCAGGAGTCCCGTGTTTGTAGCCCGGGGTGACAACCCCGGGGCCCCGTGTGCAGGTGACAACCCCGGGATCCGTGTACAGGTGACAACCGGGGACGCCATATGCGGGAACAACCCCGGCCCATATACGGTTGCCACGTATATCTATTTATAACAAACGTCATTAACAAACGACAATAGACTCCGTCAGGAGTCCCGTGTTTGTAGCCCGGGGTGACAACCCCGGGGGCCCGTGTGCAGGTGACAACCCCGGGCCCCGTGTGCAGGTGACAACCCCGGGGGCCCCGGCATAACACATACCAACACCGTTTTTCACACAGGTTGAATGAATCATCCGCGGCAAATGATACCTACATAATTTAATTACATGAAAACACACCTGGGTTCCAGATGCGTAGTGAGGAAAAGGACATCTTTTCGGGGCATACAATTCCAGTTCACTCCGTGCTGCTACTACTGATCATGTATGATATTACTGATCAGGATATAAAAAAAGCCGTTCCTCCTAAGAAAAGGAACGGCTAAACTTTTTAAGCATAGGCGAATTGCTGAGGCAACAATAATGGAAAATAATCCGTCTAATACTCATCTTCGTTGAAGAAAAAGTCGTCTTGCGACGGGTAATCAGACCAAATATCTTCTATTCCCTCATAAATTTCCCCCTCGTCTTCCAGTTCCTGCAGGTTCTCTATCACTTCAATCGGTGCACCGGAGCGGATGGCGTAATCTATTAATTCGTCTTTCGTAGCTGGCCATGGAGCATCCTCCAGGTATGAAGCTAATTCTAAGGTCCAGTACATGTTATCGAAATTTTTACTTTCTGAATTTTCGCAAAAGTATTATTTAATTTGAAATAAACAACTATTACTATTTTAAAGGTTAATTACTTTTCTTTGAGTATGCTAACCGCACGCAATCTTACCAAAAATTATTCCAACTTACACGTCCTGAAAGGTGTAAGCATATCTGTATCCAAAGGGGAGATCGTTACTATCGTAGGGTCTTCCGGTGCTGGCAAAAGTACGCTTTTGCATATACTCGGAACGCTGGATACCCCCAGTTCCGGCGAAATCTGGCTGAATAACACTAACCTGGGACTGCTGAAAGGGAACGCATTGGCTGATTTCAGGAACAAACATATGGGTTTCATCTTTCAGTTTCACCACCTTTTACCGGAGTTTACTGCTTTAGAAAACGTCTGTATCCCCGGGTATATTGCGGGTACCCGCAAAGCGGCGGTAAAAGAA